>JBEKLS010000033.1:0-32193 GCA_050010075.1 Binatus sp. (SeqCode)
TTCCGGACGATGTATCAAGATGCCGATCAGATCCTCAAGTCAGATGCAAAACTCTATAAGGCATACGTAGAGAACAACTACAAACTTCCCAAGGGTCAGGATCCCAGAGTAACTTTCATAGGTCGCATTCTTCGCGAGCTAAGTCTTGATGAACTTCCTCAGCTCATAAATGTCATAAGAGGAGATATGAGTCTCGTCGGTCCCAGACCAGTAGTCCCGGCGGAGATCGAACAATATGGCGACTATGCTGCCCTGCTACTTTCCGTGCAGCCAGGATTAACGGGTCAGTGGCAGGTTAGCGGACGCAGCGATATAGCCGACTACGCACGTCGCGTCCGACTCGACATGGAATACATTCGAGATCAGTCGATGACGAAAGACTTGCAGATTTTATTTCGAACCGTACCTGTGGTGTTGTCCAGGGAGGGCGCACACTAATTCAATCGCGAGTGAGAAGGAATATGGGTGAAATATCCAGTGATCGTGAGAGCAGGCTGCGGGAGCAATTTGTGCGCTCCCCCGTACATGTCGAACCTAAAGGTTGGGGACGCGAGGTATGGATTGCGAACAACGACCAGTACTGCGGCAAGATTCTCGAAATCAAAAAAGGCAAACGTTGCTCTCTTCATTTTCACAAGTTAAAGACCGAGTCCTTTTACTTGAGGTCTGGCCACTTGCGTTTGAGAGTGAAGGAATCCGTCTCATCGGCCGTCGTTCGTGAGTTCGATTTGTACGAGGGGGAATGCATGGACGTCTCTCCCGGTCTGGTGCATCAGATGGAAGCGCTTGAAGACTCGGAGCTGTTTGAATTTTCAACCCAGCACTTTGAGAGCGATTCGTATCGGATCGTGAAAGGCGACTAAGCGCGGATGGGTGTTCCGGTCAGCGGTCTGATCCTGATTCCAATTACGTTTGGTATCTTTCTATTTTCGTCCTATAGCCCGGAGTGGGCAATCTTTTGTGCAGTTTTGGAGGGTGCCGCGCTGGTCAACGTTGGCGGGGGCTTCGCCGTCGGATTGTCCCCATACTTCTTCGTAGTCGCACTTATCGCTCTGCGGACCATGCCTCAATGGGCAACCGGCAGAATTCGCTTCTTCCCACAGGAGCCGATCGCGAGTCAGGTCCGTATCCTCGCAATCTTCATAGCTTGGTGCGTTTTTTCGGCATTTGCTCTGCCGATACTCTTTGCCGGAGTGCCGGTTCAATCGCCCCGCGCCGGAGTAGAACAACAGTACTATATTCAAACGGCCTTGCAGTGGAGTCCGAGTAACGGGGGACAAGCGGGCTACATGATCCTAAATTTCGTTATGGTCATGTGTCTGGTTCAACTCGCAGCACAACCTGGACGGTTTGAGCGGCTGGTGAGCGCATTTTCGTGGTCAGGTGTATTTGTCGTCGCAGTAGGTGCCTTTCAAATCTTTTGCAATCGGGTTGGACTTCCATTTCCGTCATGGCTCTTCAACAGCAACCAGGCTTGGGCGGAGTTGCCAAACCAGATGATGGGCGGCGGCTTTTCCCGCATGTCCGCGACCTTCGTTGAGCCCTCCGAGGCAGGGGCGTTTCTGGCCGCATGGTCTGTTTTCCAACTAAGCCTCGCCATTTCAGGCGGTTCTCGAACCAGACTACATTGGTTGTGGGCCGCCGTCGGCAGTTTCATGCTGATCGAAACAACGTCGACGACAGGTTATGTAACTGCCGCTATCATATGGAGCGTGATCGCCTGGGATTGCTTCCGGACTGTGCTCCAATATGGACGAATCAAGGTTGAAGCCACGCTGGCGGTGCTGACTCTCGCCGGTGCCATTATAGTCGCCTTGATTGCTGTTCCCGGGACTTGGGTGCTGCTCGATGCAGTACTGTTCAATAAGGCCGGGTCACAATCCGCGATGAATAGAACTGCTACGCTTGGCCGCGCAGTTACGGTTTTTCAGAACACTTGGGGCCTTGGAGTGGGTCTGGGTTCCAACCGTGCGATGAGCATGTTCTTTTACGTCCTTAGCAACCTTGGGTTCGTGGGTGTTATTCTGTTAGTCTTCCTTTTATTCCAGCTGTACTCTCTGACGCGCGGACAACTTCAAAACTCCAAAACAGATCGAACGACGTCGTCATATGCGCGAGCGATCGGAGTGGCCTTGTTCGCGGACATCCTCGCTCTGCTCGTATCGGGCGCCGAAATCACTCAACCGCGCTTGTGGATTCTGTGGGGGATGCTTCTCGCGGCTAACAGGCAAATGTGGTTGCAGACAAACCACACGCACCACAGCTTGATAGAAAGGAATCTTTCACCGCAACCCCTGGATGGTACGTACGGTATGGCTCGCGGCGCCTAATGTCAGTTGAGGGAAACCCTATACTTATGAAGACACAACCTGTGAATGTGTTTGTTTTCCTGGGCACGGGCTTTGGGGCTAACACTTGGGAACGTCGATACTCACTGGGGCTGATTCCCGGCATCAACGACCGCCTCGCGTACGGCTACTATCGAGCGGCTGGCGAAGGCTGGTCGGTCGAATATTCGCACGATGAAACAGAAGGGCGTTTTTCCAGGCTGGCCCGCCTGATGTTGCGAAAGGCACTTGGCTTCGACCTGGTTCACGCTTGGCGCAACAAACAGCAGCTGCTTTCGGCCGATATAGTGTGGACCCACACTGAGCTCGAGGGTCTGGCAGTACTCCTCTTGTTTCGCGTGTTCGCCCGGCGTCAACGTCCCAAACTGCTGGTGAATTGCGTATGGTTGTTTGATCGCTGGCCCGAGTTGTCAAAACTGCGGAAACTTGCATATCTCAATTTGCTCAAGCAGGTTGATCTAGTCACGACTTTGTCGCCCGAGAACTTGAAGATCGCGCGACAAGTACTTCCCAACGTACGATGCGAATGCGTCCTCACAGGAACTACTATTGAAAACATGAAACCTCCGCGCATTTCGAGCGTTCATCATCCATTGCGTATCGCATCGCTCGGCTCGGACATGCATAGAGACTGGGAAACTCTTCTCAAGGCGTTTGGAAACGTCGATGGATATAGACTCAGGATCGCATCCACGAAGGTTCGCCCGGAAATAATCGCGAATCTGAAGAACGTCGATGCTCTCGCGGCGGTTACTGCGGACGACGCGAAACGAATGTACGAGTGGGCCGACGTTATCGTCGTACCTTTGAAGCCCAACCTGCACGCGTCGGGAATAACCGTGGTCTTCGAGTCCGTGCTGTCTGCGGTTCCTATAGTGTGCACGGATACCGGAGGGCTGGGAGCATACTTCACAGACGCTGAAATATGCTACGTCCCTCCGTCTGATCCGGTCGCGATGAGAGTCGCTGTAGCCGAATTGGCCAAGGACGACAAACGTCGCTTTCGGATGCTCACGAGAGCCCAGGAACGACTCGTATCGGCTGATCTCACCACCAAGGGATTCGCGGAACGCAATCGTAAATTGAGTGAACAATTGCTTGAGACCTCTGCAAGCAGAGCTATGCAAGATCCAACTGTGACAGCGGTTGCATAGAATCCGTATTCGTCTTCTCTGAAAACATTCGTCGTGACCGTGATAGCACCGAGGTTCTAGCACCCTTATTGAGCCCCAGTGGAGGGAGCATGGCATTGATGTCTACGAAAAGTGTTCTCGTCCAGGATGACGCGATGCCGGACGGCTTGGTCCCATCGCCGATTCTGGACGACGATGGCTATTATCCAGGCCTGCCCGACAAGCCTGTAGTCTCGATTCAAGGCGGACGAAAGTGGACGGGACTTGACCTCGCTGGCCTGTGGGCGCATCGGGATCTCTTTTATTTCTTGATTTGGCGGGACGTTAAGGTCCGCTACAAGCAGACCGCGCTGGGAGTCACCTGGGCCGTTCTGCAACCGCTACTTACGATGGTGGTGTTCACACTACTGTTCGGGAATTTGGCGCGCGTTCCATCCGATGGCAAACCCTATCCGATATTCGTCTATGCCGGCCTGCTGCCATGGAACTTCTTTGCGACTGCGGTCGATAACAGCAGCAATAGCCTGGTCGGCAACTCGGCGCTGATAACCAAGGTCTATTTTCCTCGTCTCGTCATACCAAGTGCTGCCGCCGGCGCCGCACTAGTCGATTTCGCGATTGCTTCGGCGATTCTTTTCATAATGTGCGCCTACTACGGTGTAGGCCTGGGTGTGGGATTTTTGATGTTGATCCCGCTGACCTTATTGATGGCCATATTCGCGATCGCAGTAGGTATGCGGCTATCGGCATTGAACGTGAAGTATCGCGATATTCGCTATGCGCTGCCCTTTTTGATCAACATCTGGATGTATGCGACGCCGGTCATATATCCCGTCAGCTTCATCCCGGCGAAATGGCGATGGATTCTCATCTTGAATCCACTGGGCGGCATCATTGAGGGATTTCGGTCTGCGATATTCAGCCAACCTTTCCACTGGGCGCAGTTGGCGACGTCGTGCGCAATCATCGCCGCCACACTAACGTATTCGCTCTACTCCTTCCGGCGCATGGAAAAGGATTTTGCGGATATCATCTGAGAGACCTATGCGACCGATTATAACCGTTAAGAATTTGTCGAAGCGCTACCAGTTGGGAAGGCGCGAAGCAAAATACGAAACGCTCCGCGAGAGCATCGTGAGGGGCGCAAGCGGACTGATGCAGGGTCTTCGCACGCGCTTCCACAGCGGAGGTGGTTCGCGGCCTATGCCCGATGAAGAATGCGATCTATGGGCCCTGCGCGATCTCAGCTTCGAGGTGCTGCCGGGGGAAATTCTTGGAGTGATTGGCCGCAATGGCGCCGGCAAATCCACTCTCCTCAAGATACTTTCCCGTATCACTGATCCTACGTCTGGCGATGTCGACTTATTCGGGCGCGTGGGCAGCCTGCTGGAAGTGGGCACCGGCTTTCATCCCGAACTCACCGGGCGCGAGAACATATTCCTGAGCGGAGCCATTCTTGGCATGCGAAGGATGGAAATCGCGCGAAAGCTCGATGAGATAGTCGCGTTTGCCGAGATCGAGAGATTCCTGGATACCCCTGTGAAACGCTACTCGAGTGGCATGTTCGTGCGGCTCGCTTTTGCAGTAGCCGCGCATCTCGAGCCTGAGATCTTGCTCGTCGACGAAGTGCTGGCAGTTGGAGACTCTGCATTCCAGAAGCGATGCCTCGGGAAAATCGGCGATATCGCTCGCGACGGTCGCACTGTCCTCTTTGTAAGTCACAACATGGCGTCGATCGAGGCGCTTTGCAGCACCTGTCTTTTTCTCAAGAATGGGCGGTTCGTGGCCAAGGGTCGAGCTGATCAAGTTATAAGTACTTACATGACGGCCGAACTGCGTCCCGAATCAGCGACAGCCGCGCTTGCCATCCATTCGGGGCGACGCAAGGGTTCCATACCGATGATGACCCGGGTCACTCTGAGAGACGAAAAAAATTCGCCGGTGGGATCCATCCGGATGGGGTCGTCTTTCTCGGTGTCGGTGTCGTTCTCAAGTCCGACTAGCCCCATCGTTCCTGTTATCGGCATGGTGCTTAAGAACTCTCACGGAGTGGCCATATGCAACGTGAATAATAAGTTCATCAGTGGCTACCACTTCGAAACACGTCGTCAGTCCGGAACGATAAGCTGCATGCTCGATCATCCGCCGTTGCTGCCGGGAACCTATTCGCTCGACCTGTTTTTGGGCGATGGTCCGCAGGATGTCGATGTTGTCTTCGACGCTATTTCCTTCGAAGTGCAACCGGCGAACTTGTTTGGCTCCGGACAGCTGCCACAACCGGGCACTTGCTTGATCTACTGGCCAGCACGGTTCGCGCTAGCCACGGGCGCAGCCGATGAAGTGGTGGCATAAGAAATTTTGAAAGAGATCGAAGACGCAGTGAAGCAAGGCGTAACGGTAATTGTGTGTTCTCATAATGGTGCGTCGCGTCTTCCGCAGACGTTGTCGCATCTGAAACTGCAGAAGTCGCTTCGGGTGCCCTGGGAAGTGCTCCTGATTGATAGCGCTTCCACGGATAATACTGCCAAGATAGCCCTTTCCTGCTGGGAAGACTCTCGCGTACCGCTACGCGTCGTGCAGGAATCGAAGCCAGGTTTCCAGCGGGCCAGGGAACGAGGCCTCAAAGAAGCTCAATACGAATTTCTGGCCTTTGTCGACGACGACAACTGGCTCGCGCCGGACTGGATTCAGACTGCGAACGCTATACTCTCGAGCGATCCTTCAATAGGAGCTCTGGGAAGCGTCTCCGAGCCGTCATTTGAAGTTCTGGAACCCGAGTGGTTTCGCGATTTCCATTCTGTCTATGCGATATTGACGGACTCCGATTTGGAGAATTCCGAGAGTTCTTCCGAGTACCTGCACGGCGCAGGAATTTGCATTCGCAGGCGCGCATGGACGCAACTCCTTCAAGGAGGGTTTCATCCGCTGCTCACTGACCGCGTTGGCGGCAGGCTTTCCGGGAGCGGCGATAAAGAGCTGACCCTCGCGATTCGCCTGTCAGGATGGTCGATACGGGTCGATCCCCGCCTGCGTCTTAAGCACTTCATCCCCGCAGACCGCTTGCGCTGGGCACACCTTCGGCGGTTGCAGCGAGGCCAGGGAGCATCACAGGCTCTGCTGGACTCTTACTCAGCTTATAACCTGTCGATGAATTTAGGCTTCGTCCCACGGCTCGGGCAACTGTGGTGGTGCCAGGCAGGGCGATCGCTGTTCAGAATGATGCGTCGTCCGCGTGTTCTATGCGACGCACTGACATCGAATGCCGAAAACCAGCGAGAAGTGATCGAGGTCGAACAACTCTTCGGCCGGCTGTTGGGTATGGTGCAACTTAGAAGAAAGTACGGTTGGTCGCGCCGCCACGTTCGATATGCTCCCTGGAGACTTAGACGTCCCGAAGAATATTTTAAGCCGTCGCAGGAAGCGCAAGTCTAGTCCGAAGGTATCGGAGGGTTGTAACAGACGGGCGGGGAAAAAATGAGAAGACCTCCGAAGGCTCTTATCTTCACAACCATTAATTGGGCTGCGACAGCTCAGCTTGCCCTGGCGTTGATCTCCAAAGGCTTTGAGGTTGCGAGTATCGCACCCAGAGAACATGGTATCCACACCGTAAGTGGGATCAAGGCGCACTTTCGATCAGTTTCATACACCGCTACGCCATCTTTTGTCGCTTCGGTGATTGAGCTCTGGTCGCCCAACATCGTGATTCCTTGCGACGACCTGGCTACCTTCTGCCTTCATGACCTTTACTACAAGGCAATCAGAGGCGAGGGGCGTCAGCCATCAACCATCAAAGCCCTTATCGAGAATTCTCTCGGCGATCCGGAGAGCTATCCTGTAGCCCAGAAGAAGAGCGAATTCATCGCATTTGCCGGACGGGAAGGCCTTTCCGTCCCCGAGACAATAGCAATCAACAATCCTGCGGACCTTGCTCTTCAGCTCGAAACGTCCGGCTTCCCACAAGTTCTCAAGCTCGATAAGACGTCCTCTGGACTGGGAGTCCGGATCGTCAACAATCAAGATGAGGCCAACCGTGCCTATCATGACCTGGTTACGATGTTCGGCTGGTTCAGGGCGACGAAGCGAGCGCTTAAGCAGCTCAGCGTTGAGCCGTTCGTCCGACAATGGAGTGACGAGAGTCCTACAATTACACTACAGCGTTATGTAAGTGGCGTGCCCGCTAATCGCTCTGTCCTGTGTTGGAAGGGCGAGGTACTCGCCGGCCTTAGCGTAGAAGCGATCAGGACGGCGCACGCGACCGGCCCGGCCACGGTAATCCGAACTCTGGATCATGCAGAGATGGAGCAGACTGCGCGGCATGTCATCCGGCGCCTGGGTCTGTCAGGGTTCGTCGGCTTCGACTTTATTCTGGAGGCAGCGTCCGGTCGCGCTTTTCTAATCGAGATGAATCCGCGGCCCACTCCAATCTGTCATTTCTCCTTCGATGCTGAAACAGATATGGCTGGCGCGCTGTTTATGAAACTCACCGATGGACGACCCCGCGAATCGGGATTACGTTCAGCGGGCAAGGTCATTGCGCTGTTCCCAGGAGAATTCTGGCGCGATCCAAACAGCGAATATTTGCTCGCCGGTTACAATGACGAGCCTTTGACAGAACCACGACTGATTAGCGCTTACGCACGTCCGCTGTCGCCGCACTCATTGAGCTGGATCACTAACCTATGTTTTCAGTTTCTTGATGCTCTCTTGCCGGGACGCGTTCCGGGTTGAGCTCACTTACAATAGCTTCCGCCCAATTCGAAACCAGGCTAATTAATGGTTAACACCACGGATATTGCCATCGTTGGCGCGGGTCCTTACGGACTTTCGATCGCGGCCCACTTACAAAAGCGGGGAATACGCTACCGGATCATTGGGAGACCCATGCAGTTCTGGATTTCCCAGATGCCCGAAGGAATGCAGCTGAAGTCGGAGGGGTTCGCCTCGAACCTCTACGATCCGGATGGAGCGTTTACGCTTCGGGATTTCTGCTCGCAGCGTGCGATTCCGTACGCTGACATCGGCACTCCCGTGGAGAAGCGCGCGTTTTGCGACTATGCGCTCGAGTTTCAGAAGCGTTTCGTGCCAACGGTCGAAACCAAAATGGTGGCTGCGCTAACGCGATCTTCCACAGGTTTCCAATTGCGGCTCGAAGATGGTGAAGCGTTTTCTGCCCAAAGAGTTATACTCGCCATCGGCATCGGTCATTTCAGACACATACCACCCCTGTTGGCCGATCTTCCGCGGCAGTATTTTTCACATAGCTCGAACTACGGCGAGATCGAACATTTGCGCGGGCGGAAGGTGACAGTTATTGGTGGCGGTTCTTCTGCGATTGATCTCGCGACGTTGCTGTTTGAGAGCGGAGTGGAAGTCCAGCTCGTCGCGCGACGAGCTACGCTCGATATCCACAACAAGTTGCCGTGGCCGCGCCCGCTGTGGCGACGCATTCGGTGCCCAATGTCTGGAATCGGTCCATCCTGGCGCTCGCTGTTTTTCACTGAAGCTCCTTCGCTGGTGCATCAGTTCCCCGAGGACCTTCGTCTCCGGATCGTGAAAAACTACCTTGGGCCGGCAGGCGGTTGGTTCATGCGGGATCGTTTCATCGGAAAGGTACCGCTCCTGCTCGATCGCCAGCTCGAGCGGGCCGAAATCTCAAACGGGCAGGTTCATTTGAAATTCGCCGCATCGGACGGCTCCTCGACTGAAGTGATAACCGATCATGTCATTGCCGCGACTGGTTACAAAATGGACTTAGGCAATCTGGAGTTCGTTGGCGACAATATCCGGCGCGACGTGAAGGTCGTCGAGCGAACCCCGGTGCTTTCTTCAAATTTCGAATCCTCGCTACCCGGACTTTACTTTGTCGGACCTCTCGCAGCGAACAGCTTCGGCCCAGTCATGCGGTTCGCCGTCGGCGCCAAATTTACTGCCCGACAGATCAGCAAGCACCTGGTAGCCACTTCGCTCAGTCCCGTAACGACACCACGCGAAGCGGCGCTCTCAGGGGAGGAGCCCCGAGCAGCATTGCCCTCCTAGTCCAAACAGCCTCATATGAATAATTCGCAGATTTTAAATTACCCTCATCGGGCAAACACCATTTGGCTGCTGGCAACTGCGGTCATGCTACTTACGATGCTCGTTGGACCGCGCTCGACTTTCGGACAAGGTGAGGGCTTCGTCGTAACCAGTTTCGGTGCGAAGTGTGATGATGTCACCGATGATACGAAAGCCTTTCAAGCCGCTTTCGATGCGGCGGGCGCCAGTTGTCAACCGAAAGGAGCATATGTTGTAGGCGGGTTCGCTGCGGTCATAGTTCCCGATGGAGCAATATGCCGAATCAACGGCGGACTAACTGACTCGAAAAGCGATTGCGTAGGAATCCTGAGCGCTGGAGGAGCAACACTTGATTTCAGCGGACTTGCGTATGGTGCCACCGCCCTGACTCTCAAAAATCTCGCCTACGGAGGATATTCAGGTAACATTCCCAGGTTTGAGAACATTCAAATGATCGGCCCCGGACGTACGACAAATACTGTCGGCTTATCCAGTGAGACTCCCAGCACGACCTACAGGCAATTCAACATACACGGGTTCGGCCACGGCTACGAAGTTCACAGCGGCTCATGGCTCAATCACTTCGTGAACTCGGCGATATCGGATTGCGCGGTCGATCTGTACTGCGGTACCGGCTTGAAGGATGCCGGCGAGCAAATCAGCTTCGAGGGCGGCACGCTGTTCAACAGCAACACTGGAATTGAAAACGACAGTTGCGAGTTCAATGTGACCGACTCATCGCTGGATGAATTCGGCGGTCCGGCGGTCGAAAACGGCGGCGGCTCCACTCGCCTTACGAGCGATCACATCGAATACGTGAACCTAACGACGACCGCTCCGCTAGTCGTGACGAGCGGGGCCTGCAATGCGTGGGGGAGCATTACAATGTACGGCGGCCAGATTCAATTCGATCATGCGCCGCCAAAAGCGCTTGCCTCCAACGACGGAGGACCCGGACCGTGCGGAGGCGGAGGATGGGGCTCGTATATTCGAATCAGCAACGTGTTCCTGGGCAACATTCCGATGGGCTCCAACGGTGCACCGGTTGTAGCCGGTTCCAATTCGAGTCAGATAGCAGTGTGTCACGCAACGAGCGGCAATGGAGGAGGAGGTATGGGAAACGTGCAGAATATCGGACGTCCCTACATACAAAACCAGAGTCAGTGTTGATCGATGCTTGGTAGTTAATTGTCCCAAGTCCACGCTCGCCGCTAGCACTTGTTCCAAGTGCTCAGCAACACACCTACCATTTGAATCCCGCCTGAAGCGCTATTTGCCGGCTACCTGACGCCGGAAGCTCGTCAGCGCTCGATCGCATTCTCACCATAAATTTTTCTCGTTCCTTCCCTGAGGCGCTAAACATCGTGGCGTTAACGTCTTCCTGTGCTTGTCACGATGGTTAATTTTATGCACTAGTATCGCTGATTTGTTTCTACTATGTTGAATCGGTTAATTCTGCCCCATGAAGCGGAATTCGCTATGCCCGCAAGACTCAAGCTGCCGCCGCTCATCGAATTCCGGAACCTCCAGACGATATTCGTTTTTCCGCTCTGGTAAAGCATAAGGACCAAGCCATCAGAAAGCCGAATTCACCGGGAGCATCCTCCAGCGCTCGCACAACCCCGAGTCGACGGCTAATTAGTCTTCTCGCGGGCGTCTCGATAGCCTCCCTGCTATTTGGTTTCGCTGCTGGTTGGGTCGGCAGCACGAGACTGCGAATTCGGACCCGCCCCGATCCGGATCCTCCTTCTCTGACCGGTAAGGGCGACGCGTCGATGAGCGTGCGCGCCGGCGTAGCGCAGGCACTCCGGGATTTCCAGGAAGGGTACGGCAAGCGGGATCTGAGTCAGTTGAGCGCATTTATGCAGCGCCTGTTTCCGGATGACGAAGACATTTTGATCTGCGGGACCGATCCGGGCGAGTGGGTGCAAGGACGCCAATCGGCCGAGGTCTTTATCGGGAACGATTGGAAGTATTGGGGAAATGTACGTTTGGCGGTCGACGACGCGGAGACTTCCTCATCTGGCGATGTGGCGTGGTTGGCCACCACTGGAACGGTTTCGAATCGCCCGATTCGGTTTCTGGCGGTTCTGCATCGAACAAACAATCGCTGGCTATTTCGGCAAATCCAATTTCAATGGGATGCCGGCTCGCCGAGGCTATCAGACCTGCTGCGACCTTCGGTCATTGCAGGAATGCATGTGCAATGATGTAGCTCATTGTGCGAACGCGATGCGCGCGCCGCCCCAGTCGAAGCGGAATTCCAGCCTCTGGCACCCGCCAAGCTGCTCCTCGACTCGCGCCTGCTTTGCCTTAGGACAATACAGCAGCAGAAATCCTCCTCCGCCCGCGCCAGCGATCTTCCCCCCAAGCGC
The DNA here is from genome assembly GCA_050010075.1 of Binatus sp. (SeqCode). Classification (GTDB taxonomy): domain Bacteria; phylum Desulfobacterota; class Binatia; order Binatales; family Binataceae; genus Binatus. Next base: position 11,911 of record JBEKLS010000033.1, read on the forward strand.
GCCCGCGTCAAGCGCCCGTGCATAGAGGTCGTCGATCGCCGAGGTACTGATCTGCTTGGAGATAGTGCGTTTGATTTCCCACCCGCGGTGCAAGGCACGCCCGAACGCGTCGAGATCGCCGGCCAGCAGAATATCGCGCATGTCGTAAGCGAGCTCGACCATCTGCTGCATCCGCGACGCGACTGATTCGTCGCTTTCAAGCGCGACCGACTGCTTCGACAGCACGTCGCGCGCGTCGCGTTGCGTGCCCGTGTAGAACAACATCAGGTTGCCCTCGAGTTCCGACTGGGTCGCCGTCGGCAGCAACAATGGCTGCACGGTGACTCCCCCGTGCCGCTCGAATTCTATGAGGTTCACGCCGCCATAGGCCGCGGCGTACTGGTCCTGCTTGCCGATTGGCTCGCCGAGCTTCTCAATCTCGAGCATGCAAGCCTCGCTCGCCAGCCTTTCCTTCGGCACAAAGATACGGCGGTGAGCATAGAGCGCATTGATGAGCGCCACCGAAAATGAACTCGAGGAGCCGAGCCCGGTACCGCCTGGAATATCGGCGACTGACACGATTTCGAGGCCGGGCTCGATTGACTGCATGCGCAACGCTTCACGCAGGATCGGATGCTGAACGTCCTCAATCCGATCGACCAGCTCGGTGCGGGTGTATTTGAGGTGGTACTTGCTCGCATTGAAGAAGGGATGGACGACGATGAAGCTGTACTTGGCGATCGCGCAGGAGAGCACCGCGCCCCGGCGCTTGCGATAGAACGAGGCCAGATCAGAACCGCCGCCGGCAAAGCTCACGCGAAACGGTGCGCAGGAAACAATCATGAATGGTTTACTCCCGGGTCAGAACAAAGTCGGCGCTGGCGCGCTGGGCATCAACCGCCGGCCATTCGTCTCTGGCGCGCTCGTCCCAGAGGACTTCGACCGCTGTTTGGTTGAGCCCCTTCCATCGATAGAAATTCGCGAAGCGCTCCCGCTGCAGCCCTTCCGGCGCAGCAACAAAGATCGCGAAATCGAGCATTGATCGTACGCTGCAGTGACCGGCGAAGACGCCCTCGAGCACGATTACGTGTCGCCCGGTCGGGTTGTAGGTCACTGCTCGAGTGGCATTGCGGGTCGCTGCATCATAGCCGGGAGCGCGCACGGTTTCGCCGGCGCGCAACGACCGGATCAAGGCTGGCATCGAATCGACGCGATTGCGGGCCTCGGCAGTGGAATTCGGCATGCGATCCGCCCAGGGCACAATCCAGTCGTCCAGCCGCACATGGAGGCACGATACTCCAGCCTCCGTCAGCGCCCTGACAATTGCGTGCGCCGTAACTGATTTCCCGGATCGCGATCGCCCGTACACTCCAACCAACACGGGTGCGTTTTTCCCCTTCATCAGGCCACGAATCTCGGCTACGAGAGGAGCAGCCAATGCGTCGTATTCCAGATCGAAACTCACCGCCTCCGAAACCGTCTCGAACATAAGATCCGGAACCGGCGGAGCGCCGCTCTCACGCGCGTATCGCTCGCCATCGCGGCAGCCCAAGCCCGTGCGGACGCCATAAGCCCAAATGCCGAAAGCGCGTGCCGCGCCGATATCGCGAATGCTGTCGCCGATCAGGACTGATCGCGCTCGATCAATCGGCAGCTCTGCCAATGCGCGTCGCAACAACAGTGTGCCGGGCTTACGGCACTCGCATCGGACCTTCAGCTCCGCGACTTCACCCGGGAATCCGGATTCGGGGTGATGTGGGCAGAAGTAGATGCGATCGAGCACGCCACCGTCTTCCGCCAGCGATGCTTCGAGCCGGCCCAAAATGTGGGTGAGGCCGTCGAACGTCACGAAGCCCTTTGCGACCTGTGGCCGATTGGTGATCGCGACTGTGAGGCGATTCGCTTCGCGCGCTTGCCGTAGTGCAGCGCCAGCGCCGGGGATTGTCCTCACGTCGTCGGGCGTCACCGCGCCCCGCTCGCCCGGCTCCTCGTTCAGGACGCCGTCGCAATCAAAAAAGATTGCGGGCCGTAGGTACGCATTGTTCAGCGCATGCACCCTGCCGGCCGAAAGATCGCGCTCGGCGAGGCAATGGCGGGCGGGCGTACCGACGTCGCGTAAATATTCCGCAGTGTTATAGGCGGCAACCCGCGTGCCGGAAGCAATCAGCTTTGGCAGCTGATCGTAAATCATATCGGCCTTCGCCCCCGGCTGAAGCGACGCGAAGAAAGCGGGAGAGGCAAGGTACATCCCCGCCGGCACCAGGTTGCGCTCATCAAAAGCGCGCGGCTGCCGGCTCGGCAGAATCGCTTTAACCAGGCCTTTGTCCTCGACGATCAGATCCGAAGTGCGCGGGTGATCGTTCGGATGCGCCACAATGGTCACGAGCGCTTCACGACGCCGATGAAATTCCCGCAACGGCGCAAGAGCAACATCGAACAGCATGTCTCCGTACACGATCAGCAATTCTTCCGTCGCATCGAGCGCAGTTAAACAGCCTGCGGTTCCGAGCGGCGCCGGCTCGACGATTATCCGCACTTCCAAATCGAGCGCGGCCGCCTCCGACGCGATCGCCGGCTCCAGCCGATCTCCGAGATGGCCAGCAAGCACGCTCAAGCGGGTCACACCCTCGCGCCGCAGCACCCGCATCTGGCGGAAAATAATCGGCACCCCGCCCACCGGCACCAGCGCCTTGGGAATGCGATCGCCCGTCATCGCGGCAGCGCGCGTTCCCAATCCTCCGGCGATAATAGCGGCGTGCATATATAATGAGGTCGATCAGAAGCCGTTGGCGAGAATGCGCTCAACCGCATGGCGCACAGCATCGGTCGAATGACGCGCAGGGTGCCAGCCGAGCGCCTGCAATCTGGAAATGTCGTAGCGGAAGCGCGGCACATCACCGGGCCAGCCCCGATCGCCGCCGGTAAAGACGATGCGCGTGCCCGCACCGCCGGCCGCCGCGACCACGATTTCGGCGATCTCGCGCACCGAAGTACTTCCGATTCCAGCGGCATGATAGACCGCGTATGGCGCGTCGGCCTTGTCCCACGCCGTCAGCACTGCATCGATAAGATCGCTCACATAAAGGTACGGCTTCGACTGCATCCCGTCGCCCAGCACTTGAAGCTCGGCGCGGTTAGCCTCCAGCTTGCGCAGGAAATCGTAGATGACGCCGTGGGTGGCGCGTTCGCCAACGACGTTGGGGAAGCGCAATACAACTGCGCGGCCGCCGAAGGTATGCGCAAACACCGAGACATAGGCCTCAGCCGCAAGCTTGCTCGCTCCGTAGAATGAAATCGGCAACAAGGGGCCGAAGTCCTCATGCAGCAGCTCGTCGGTCTCGCCGAAAACGGCCGAGCTGCTGGCGAAGAACAGCCGCTTGACGTCGTGCGCTTTCATCGCTTCCAGCACGTTGACGGTCGTCAACTGATTGAGGTCCAGGTCGAGCCGAAAATCTTTGGTGCCGGCGGAAATGTCTGAATTGGCTGCCAGATGGAACACCGCGTCGAACCGCGCATCGGCAAACAGCGCCCGCAGTTCGCTCTCGTTCAGCAGATCGCTCTCGATAAAATGAAAATCCGGCCGAATCTCGAGATGCGCGATGTTGCGGCGCCGGCCAAGGCGCAGGTTATCGAGGCACCAGATCGTGTTCCCGCGCTGGAGCAAACGATCACACATGTGGCTTCCGATAAAGCCGGCGCCACCTGTCACTAGAATTCTCATGTAATCCATATGTTGAGGCAGACGAATCCAACGAGACTCGAAAACGCCGAGACCCGCATGATCGACATACTACTTCATGCGGCCGTCGCAGATGATATGCGGTATGGAACGCGCAGCCCGCAGATGAAGTCCAGAACGGCGTGGCAGATCGTCAGATGGCCTATCTCCACGAAGCCGTATCGATCGGAAGCGAGGTAGAAATTCACGTCGCCGAGACCGCGCAACGGGTTGTCTGGCGTGAATCCGCTGAGCGTCACGACTGTGCATCCGGCTGTGCGCGCGGCCTTCACCGCGTTGAGAATGTTCTCCGACCGCCCCGAGCTGCTGATCGCAATCACGAGGTCGCCGGCACGCGCATGCAGTTCGATTTGCTTGGCGAAGACCTGAGCATAGCCGAGGTCATTGCCAAGGCAGGTCAGCATCGAGCCGTCATTCAGTGCGAGCGAACGGACGTTGCCATTTTTCGAGTAGTCAGTCGCCATGTGCGAGGCAATCGCGGCGCTGCCACCGTTGCCAACGAATATCAGCTTGTTGCCCGCTGCGTGCGCCTGGTACGCCAGTTCCATCACCTGGCTGATTGCCTCGCCCATCTCGATGGCATCGTTCGATGCCGAAGTGACGGCCGTCTCGGTGAGACAATGCGACAGCGTGGTGAAGTAGCTGCGAATCTCGTTGTTGGCGACGTAGAAATCGATTTCAGACATGGTTCTCCCTCAGTTCAGTGAAGTTTTCGTCGGACGCACCCGGCGCGGGCCAGGATTTTGTGATTGCTGAACGGAACAGATCGGCCAGCTCGGCCGCCTGCGTGTCCACGTTGTGTCGTGCCATGACTCGCTGATGGGCGGCGTCCCCCATCCGTGCGAGCGCGTCGGCAGGCGTGTCGAGGCATGCCTGCATTGCGTCTGCCAACGCCTCGACGTCGCCGGCCGGCACGAGCCAGCCATGCTTGCCGGGCTGGACCAGCTCCGGGATGCCGGCCACGTAGGTGCTGATGATCGGCCGCCGCAGAGCCATCGCCTCCATGATCACCATCGGCAATCCCTCGGCGAAGCTCGCGAGCACTAGCGCCCGCGCGGCCAGAACTTCTTCATGCAACTGCTCGGTGCTTATTCGACCGGTGATCCGCACCTTGCCCTGCAGCTTGTAGCGCGCGATCAGAGTTTCGATTTCAGGGCGCATTTCGCCATCGCCGACGAGGACCAGGTCGAAATCCGAACCCTGCTCCGCCAGCAGGCGCGCGGCCTCAACTAACAGAAGCTGCCCCTTTTGCTCACACAGTCTGCCGACGCATACGAGCCGCCGCGACGCGGGTCGAGCGCTGCGCGGCGCATCGCGAAAGTTGGGCTCGAGTCCGCAGTGGACCACCTGCACCTTGGGCCAATGCTCATGCTCGACCCATCGGTAAAGCTGGCTGCGACCGTAAGAGCTGATAGCCACTACGAAAGCACTGTCCCGAACCTTCTGCGGAAGACCGATGAACTGCGACTTGTCGAATTCCTCGGGTCCGTGGACGGTGAAGCTCCACTGCGGCCCGCCCAACGCCCGCACCAGCATCGCCACTTCCGCAGCGTTGGTGCCGAAGTGGACGTGCAGATGCTCGACTCCTGCCGAACGCAGCCAAGGTTCGATCCGGCACGCTTCGGCGAGGTAAACCAGGTGCAACGGCGGCGGACGATCTGCGTGGCGACCCATGCGCCAGGCCAACGCCAGCGCCCGCATGAAGCACAGCGGACGCATAACCAGCATGCGCATGAGCGCGATCAGCAGCGCTGGAGCGCCTTCGCGCAGAACATATCGCGTACGCTTGCGTTCGAGATGGTCTTCCTCATCGACGAGCGGACCGTCCCAACCGCGCAGCGCAATTCGTACGACCTCGACCCCGTGCCGTTCCAGCGCAAGAATTTCACGCCGGATAAAGACGTGACTGACCATGGGGTACTGATTGACCAGGTAGGCGACGCGCAGCGCGGAGTCACTTGTACTCGACGCGACGCGCCTGCCAATGGTCGTAGCTCGCTTCTTGGGCATCGCTGTATTCTTCGCTTGAGCGGTGCCTTCCGCGCAGCTATTTCTGGCGGGCCTACAAGTGTTTGGCTGTTCTGCGCGACCAGCGGGCGCCCCCTCGAAGTGCTTTTCAGCCCGCTAAAGCACCCTTTTGGTGAATCCTGCCGCTATGCAGAAGATGAGGTCAGGGAAGCTGGAAGGCGGCGAATTACCAAATCGTCGATATCGGAGGCGCGCTTGAGTAGCATCAGCGTTAGCGCCGGGTAACTTTGTCGATCGTTATCAAGCCGATGAAAAAAGCGTATTCGACATTCGCATTGGTTCTGCTCCTGCTGATGCTGCCGCACGCGCAGGTGTCTGCCTCGGCTGCAGCTGTACCTGTAATGGTAGTAGCGTCGACGCCATCAATCGGCAGCGTCTATCGAATCGGCCTGAATATGTCTGGAAATGACGTTGATGGCGCCGGCGATTACATGCAGAACCTGTTCGACAATCCTGGGTTCGAGCCAAGCACCGATGCCCACCTGATCATCATCGGTAGCGGCGCGACCAGCAGTACTTTTACCGATACCAAGGACAGCAAGGCGGCGACCGGCTACTGGGTAGGAGCCAAAGCATCGGTGCGGACCGGGGCGGCTGCAGGTGATCAGTTCACGATTACAGGATTTATCGCTGGCGGCTCCTATACATTTGGAACTTGTCTGAATGCGGCCGGTGCTTCGATTAGTTGTCCCACTTTGGCGACAGGCGTCGGCGTTACCGAGGTTCTGACCAGCGTCAATATCGCGGGCAACATTTATACCAGCGGCATAGGCGGTTGGACGGCGAAAGATCGTCACTCGAAGCTGTCAACCGCGCGGGCATACGATGGCAAGGGGTCTCTGGCAATTGATGTCGCCGACGGAAGCAGCCATGCCGTTCATTTTGAATGGGACCATAACCAGACTAACGGTGGCGTTTGCTCCAATGACAACGTGACGCCTTGCACCGTCGCGAACGCAACTATCGACTGTGGCGGCTCGAATACTTGCCTCATTGCGCCGCAGATTCCATGGCATCCAGTCAAGGGTCCGTTCGAAATCGCCTTCTACGCGCTGGCCAACAACACCTCGAATGGATCACCTGGGGTCGAGGTGCATTTGGATCGGGGTGATGGAGTTAATGTCCGTCATTCCTTCAGGCTGACTAATGATGGCAAGTGGCATCACTACTTATATGCCTTCACCGGATCTGACAGAGCAACGAATGTGGGCATCATGGGCTTCACGCTGACCGGCAGCAACGGTGGGCCTGAGCCGGGCGCGAACATCTACATCGATGACATCTACCTGGGCAAGACGACCGCCACTACGACGACGGGTTTTCGCAGCGAAGTGATCACGACATTGCAGGCGATCAATCCCGGATCGCTGCGGTTCATGACCTACTACGGTCTCGGCGCCAATGACGCACAGCTAGAAGGTATTCCCGGTTGCACGCCAGGCTTGGGTTCGGGGCCGGATGCACCGGGCACCTGCGATTTTCAGCACGGGACACAGTTTGCCAATGGCGACACAGGTGCAATATGGCTCTTCTCGTCTTCGGATCTGTACCCGCTGGCCAACGCGGTCGGAGCCGTGCCCTGGATCACGATTGATAACCCGTTCACTGATACCGACTTGATTACCTTCACCAACAATCTTTGTACGGCTTTAAGCACGTACAACTTTCCGTCAGTTTGGGTCGAGCAGAGTAACGAGGAGTGGAACAGCACAGGCGGGAGTATCAAGTACGGCGGATCCAACCTCGGGCAGCTTGGCTATGGGGGCGAGACTGGACGCAATTTCAACATCATGAGCAAACAGGCGGCGATCCAGTGTCCGCGCCTGGCTTCCCGAATCCACTACGTAATCGGCAACCAGCTCTGCAATTCGGGAGTTATCGCAGGCGAACTCCAGGGAGCCTCCGCTGCCGATTACCCGATTCCCAATACCAGCCAATACGGAACCGACGACGCACCTTACTATGGAGTAAACACGTCACAAACTGGCAGCCTCGCGGCGCAAGCAAAAGCTTATGCGGCTGCGAATTACGCGCTTGTCGCTCCTCTCCTCGGGCCTCCGGGAACTGGCTGTATCCTCAAGCCCACGTACGGTGACTACGGCCAAATCGGATCAAACAATTTCCTGAATTTCTACGAAACCGGACCAAGCGGCGAAGGCAGTCCGGCCAGCACTGAGCAGTATTACTTGTATGAGGCTGGGTATCCTTCGGCGGAGTGGATGGCAGCAAGTTACCTGATGGGTCAGCAAATGGGGAGAACTCCGCTTCAGAATGAATTTCAGTTCGCACAGATTGAGTATGGCAGTGCACCGCACGCTGCTCCTATCTGGGGCGAAATTCATGACCTGGATGCCGACTTCGGCCCCGCGTTCCCGCACCTTCGTCCCGTCGCGATGGGCGAGGAAGTTGTCAATCGCGCGATAAGCGGCGCCTATTATCCAGTCAAAGCTCCAACCGGAACCGTCATCAACGCATACCAGAACGCCGGTGCGTGGAGCGCCGCGCTGGTCAACACGACGGCCTCACCGATTACGCTGACGGTGCAGTTCCCTTCGTCGGGTACGCTGCCCCAGACCGCCGAGACCGTCCTGTACACCAATAGCATCGCCGACAACTCTGAAAACTCCAATTACGTCCATGTAGGACCGCTGCCGGGCGGCATGACCGAAGCAGGACGAAACGTAACATTGACCTTGCCGCCGCTATCGGTAGTAGCGCTCGAGCCATCTTCAAGCGCAACTAAACCAGGGATCCCTGCAGCCGGTATGATCATTCCCGCACCACAACACTGACGATCACTGCGACTGCGATCGTTTCGGCATTTCGCGCGACCAGAGTCCGTTTTCGTGGCGTGATTTTCAACAGACTGTACAGTTCTTTTGGTGAATCCTGCCCATATTTTGAACAGTGGTGAGTAAACGTTACAAACGAAAAATTGCGGCGTAGGCAACATCAACCCTCGGAATCGAGGACTATCGATGAACGCAATTTTGGGGGTGAGCGGGCTGTCTGAGGCGGTCCGCTTCAAACGGGAGCACTGGCCGGATCTCGAGGAACGTGAGTATCGGATCGCGCAAGGATTCGATGCGGCCGCGGCGCTGGTCGTTGACGGCATCGTGGTCGCAGCCGCGGCGGAAGAACGTTTCAATCGCCGCAAACAGTCGGGCGACTTCCCCGTTCAGGCCATCGACTACTGTCTTCAGCAGGCTGGTCTTTCAATCGCCGACGTCGACGAGATCGCTCACTGCTTCGACTACGCTCCATTCGGCGAAATTTTCAGCCTCGACGCGACCAGCTCGAAGCTCTATGACGAGGTTTTTTCCAAACAGGCGCTGCTCACTCAGATCAGCCGTAATTTCCCGGACTTCGATCCGGCGCGCGTCCATCAGGTCGGCCATCATTTGAGCCACGCCGCCAGCGCCTACTTCACCTCGGGCTGGGACGAGTGTCTCGTCGTCGTGCTCGACGCGATGGGCGAAACGCAGAGCGGCTCGATCTTTCACGGCGCCGGCGGAAAGCTGGAGAAGCTCCGCGAAATCTCAGCCAACGACTCGCTCGGCATTCTCTATTCGCTCGTGACTTACCATCTCGGCTTCGACTTCAATTCCGACGAATACAAAATCATGGGACTCGCGCCGTACGGCGACCCGCGCCGGTTCGAAGGCGTTTTTCAGCAGATGCTCGAGTGCCGCGCGGACGGCACTGTCCGCGTTCCAATTCTTCGCCTGAACCGCGCGCGCGACGAGCGCGAGAACTACCTGCAGACGCGCAACTGGCTGTCACGCAACCTGATTCCCCGCCGCGAACCCGGCGACGACATCACCCAGGCCCATCGTGATGTCGCCGCAGCTCTGCAGGCGGCGCTGAATCGCGCGATTCTCCATATCTGCGGCCATTTTGGCGCGAGCACCGGACTGCGCAAAATCGCATTGGCTGGCGGCGTCGCGCTGAATTGCAGTGCCAACGGCAAGCTGACCCGCTCCGGCCTGTTCGACGAAATCTACGTGCAGCCGGCCGCCGGCGACGACGGGGCCGCGCTCGGCGCCGCGATGTATCGGGCGTCGCTGGCAGGAGTTGTCCGCAACAAAAGATTTCCGGTTCCGCTGCTGGGACCGAGTCATCCGGCAAGCGAGGTGGACGCAGCGCTGAAAGCTTTTGCAGGAGCGATTGCGGTAACCCGTTTCGGCAGCGTCGAGGAGACCTGTGTCGAAGCCGCGCGGATGATCCACCAAGGCAAGGTCGTCGCGTGGCATCGGGGGCGAATGGAATATGGACCGCGCGCGCTCGGCAATCGCAGCATCCTGGCGGACCCGTCGAATCCGGAGATGCGCGATCGCGTCAACGCGATGGTCAAAAAGCGCGAGGCCTTTCGACCGTTCGCGCCCGCAGTCTCAATCGAGGAAGTCGATCGATGGTTCGACGTCCCGCCGATGACTTCGCTGCCGTACATGATCGCGACCGTGATTGTGCGCGAGGAGTATCGCGCGACCCTGCCCGCCATCACTCACGTCGACGGCTCGGCGCGCGTGCAGACCGTTGCCGCGGATGACAACCCTGCGTTCCACGCGCTGCTGAAAGCGCTCGGCAAAGTTACCGGGCGCGAGATCGTGCTGAATACGAGCTTTAACGTAAAGGGGCAACCGATCGTCAACACGCCGTACGAAGCAGTCGAGACTTTTCTCGGCACCGGAATCGATTGCCTCTTCATAGAAAACAATCTTGTGAGCCGCGCCTGAAAACTTCACCTACGATGACTACTTCTTTCGACAGCATTGCGGCCGCTTCATCGACGGGGTCAGACTATAGCCGGCTGGCCGAATGGAACCGCACCGACGTGGCCTTTGACTCTGCCAAGCGCGTCCACGACCTCTTCGACGAGCAGGCGCTCAGGACTCCCGAGAAAACCGCGGTCATCTGCCGCGATCAGTCTCTGACCTATGGCGGTCTGCGCGAGAGGGCCGCACGGCTCGCTCGCCATCTGCGCAAGCTCGGCGTCGGCGCCGAGACCGTCGTCGCGATCTCGATGGACCGCTCGCTCGACATGATCGTGGCGATGCTCGCCGTTCTCAAAGCGGGCGGCGCGTATCTTCCGCTGGACCCCGGATTTCCGCGGGAGCGCGTCGCCTTCATGCTGAACGACAGCGACGCGCACGTAATTCTGACGCAGCTGCGTCTCAAGGATTGTTTCGCAGATTCCGGCGCGATCGTCATCGGCCTCGATGAAGCCGCCACCGACGACGACAGTTCCGTGGTGTGCACGGCGCTCGTGGCCGAGCCGTCCGCGTCTTCGCTCGCGTATCTGATGTACACGTCAGGGTCGACGGGAACGCCAAAGGGCGTGATGGTCGAGCATCGAAATGTAGTCAGCTTCTTCGCCGCGATGGATCGCGTTATCGGCCCCGACGCAGGAGTCTGGCTGGCGGTCACCAGCATCTCGTTCGACATTTCCGTGCTCGAACTTTTGTGGACACTGAGCCGCGGTTTCACTGTTGTATTGCAGACTGGCGAGGATGGTCTGGGCGCAGCGGGCGAGTACTCGATCGCATCTCAACTTACACGGCACCACGTGACTCATTTCCAATGCACTCCGACTCTTGCGCGCGCGCTCATCCGCGCGCCGGAGACCCTGTCGGCGATGAAGCTTTTGCGAAAACTCTTTCTCGGCGGCGAAGCTCTGCCGCTGTCGTTGGCAAATCAGCTTGGCGAAACGATCGGCGCCGAGATTTTCAACATGTACGGCCCGACCGAGACGACGATATGGTCAACGACTCATAAGCTCGCGAAAGCGGCGGGCTCGGTTCTGATTGGCAGACCGATCGCGAACACGCGAATTTATATTCTCGATGAACACGGCGCCGAGGCGCCTATCGGCGACGCGGGTGAACTGTATATCGGTGGCGCCGGCGTTGCGCGCGGCTACTGGCGGCGGCCGGATCTGACGGCAGAGAAATTTGTCGTCAATCCGTTCGAGCCGCAGCACCGCGAAATGATGTACCGCACCGGCGATCTTGCGCGGTTCCGCGACAACGGCGAGATCGAATTCATCGGCCGCACCGATCAGCAGGTGAAGATTCGCGGCTTCCGCATCGAGCTCGGCGAGATCGAGACGGTGCTGGGCGCCCATCCGGCGGTGCATGAAGCGGTCGCTGTTGCTCGTCGCGATCAGGCCGACAATCCGCAACTGGTCGCATACGTAGTTGCCAGGCCTGGTCTCACTGTCAGCGCCAACGAACTGAAAAGTTTCGCCGCTCAGAAATTGCCCGACTACATGATTCCCGCGGTCATCAGCTTCCTGAGCGCGATGCCGCTCACTCCCAACGGCAAGACCGACCGCAAAGCTTTGCCCGCGCCCAGCGTCGACGCGATCGGCGAAACCGCGAGGGTAGGGCGCCCCGGCACGGAACTCGAGGGAATAATCGCCGAGCTTTGGCAGGACGCCCTGGGACTCGACGCAGTCGGCTTGCAGGTGAACCTTTTCGACCTCGGCGCCAACTCTCTGAGCGTGGCGGAGGTCGCTACCAGTCTCAGGCAGAAGTTGAAGCGCGAAATACCTCTCACAGATTTCTTCGCCTATCCGACGATCGCGGCGCTCGCCTCGTACCTTTCAGGAGCGAATGGCCGCAACGGAAATTCGACTGACCATCAGGATCGCGGGGCGGCGCGGCGCCAGGCAATGCTGAGGCGCACGCGGACGGCGACCGATCCCCACGCGGACCGAACCGAATGAGCGAACAGGACAAAAATTTCGCCGGCCCGTCGATCGCGGTAGTCGGGATGGCCGGCCGATTCCCCGGTGCGCGCAACCTGAACGAGTTCTGGCGCAATTTGCGCGACGGCGTCGAATCGATCAGCGTACTCGACGACGAGCACCTGCTCGCCGCGGGTGCGACGCCTGCCGAGATTCAAAATCCCGACTACGTCAAGGCGGCCTCAATCCTCGAGGACATCGATCGCTTCGACGCGTCATTCTTTGGTCTGAGTCCGCGCGACGCTGCAATCATGGATCCGCAGCATCGGCTTTTTCTCGAATGCGCCTGGGAAGCGCTCGAAAGCGCCGGATGGTCCGCGGACGAGTTCGCGGGGCGAGTCGGCGTTTATGCCGGCTCGGGCATGAACACCTACCTGATCCACAACCTGCTCGCCAATCCCGAGCTCGTCGCCAATGCGGGCCTGTTCCTGTTGAAGCAAACCGGCAACGACAAGGACGTGCTCGCGACGCGCGTGTCCTATCAACTCAATCTGACTGGCCCCAGTCTCGCCGTCCAGACCGCATGCTCGACTTCGCTGGTCGCGATTCACCTGGCCTGCCAGAGCCTGCTGAATCACGAGTGCGACATGGCGTTGGCAGGCGGCGTTACGATCGAAATGCCTCACGGCCTTGGCTACCTCTACCGCGAAGGCGAAATTCTTTCGCGCGACGGCCACTGCCGATCGTTCGACGCCGCTTCCAGCGGGACTATCTTCGGCAGCGGACTTGGCATCGTCGTGCTGCGGCGCCTCGAGGACGCGGTCAAAGACGGCGATTTCATTCACGCGGTGATTCGCGGAACTGCTATCAACAATGACGGCGCGCGCAAAGTCGGTTACCTCGCGCCAAGCGTCGCGGGCCAGGCCGATGTAATCGCGGAGGCGCTTGCGGTCGCGGATGCCGAGGCCGATTCGATCTCCTACATCGAGACTCATGGGACCGGCACGGTCGTCGGCGACCCGATCGAGATAGCAGCGCTCACGCGCGCATTTCGAACGAGCACCGATCGCAGCGGATTCTGCGCCATCGGTTCGCTGAAGACCAACGTCGGGCATCTCGACGCGGCCGCGGGCGTGGCCGGGTTTATCAAGACGGTGCTGGCACTCGAGCATCGGCAGGTACCGCCCAGTCTCAACTTTTCAGAGCCCAATCCGCTGATCGATTTCGAGCGCAGCCCCTTCTACGTGAACAGCAAGCTGCGCGAATGGGAAAGCAACGGCAAGCCGCGCCGCGCCGGAGTGACTTCGCTCGGCATCGGCGGCACCAACGCGCACGCAATTCTGGAAGAAGCGCCGCCCGCGCCGGCCTCCAGTGCTTCGCGTCCATGGCAGGTGCTGACGCTGTCCGCGAAGACGCCGCCGGCGCTCGACGCAATGGCGCGGAACCTGGCGCAGTACCTGGAAGAGAATTTGCCGAACATCGCCGACGTGGCGTTCACCGGCCACCTAGGCCGCAAAGCTTTCCGGCTCCGCCGGGCGGTCATCTGCCGCGATTCGAAAACTGCGGCCGACGCGCTCCGCAGAGGCAACACGAAGCGAATCGTTTCCAACACGACCGCTGACAACGATCGGCCGGTAATTTTTCTCTGTCCGGGGCAGGGCTCGCAGTACGTTTCGATGGCGCGCGGGCTGTATGAATCCGAGCTGGAATTCAAATCTACCATCGATTTTTGTGCCGAATATCTGCAGCGGTTTATCGGCCTCGACCTGCGCACGATTCTGTTTCCATCGGAGACCGAAACCAGCGCCGCCGCCGAATTGCTCAATCAGACGCGGCTCACGCAGCCCGCCTTGTTCGTGATCGAATACGCACTTGCGCGGCTGTGGATGTCGTGGGGCATCCAGCCCGCGGCGATGATCGGTCACAGTGTCGGCGAGCTGGCCGCCGCATGCATCGCAGGCGTCTTCACGCTCGAGGCCGGCCTCGAGATCATCGCGGAACGCGGCCGGCTGATTCAAAGCATGCCGACCGGATCGATGACCGCCGTTCCAATACCTGAAAGCGAGGTCCTTCCGCTGCTCAACGGCAAGCTCTCGCTCGCGAGCGTCAATTGCGACGACCAGTGCGTGGTCTCGGGCCCTGACTATGCGATCGGCGACCTCGAGAAGTCGCTGGCGGCCAAGGGGATGGCGTATCACCGGTTGCGGGTCTCGCATGCGTTTCATTCGAGCATGATGGACCCGATACTCCGTGAGTTTGCGGATTTCGTGCGGAAGTTCGAGCTCGCGCCGCCGCGAATTCGTTACATTTCGAGCGCGACCGGGAACTGGATCACCGACGCCGAGGCGACCGATCCCAACTACTGGGCGGGACAGTTGCGCGAGACTGTGCGTTTCGCCGACGGTATCGGCAATGCGCTGAAAACTTCCGACGCGATTCTTCTGGAAGTCGGGCCGGGCAATACCCTGAGCGCGTTATGCGAGCAGAGTCCGCAGTTCTCCGACTCTCAACAGGTAATTTCCTCGCTGCGAACGCGCACCGACGACACCAGTGATGACGAATTCCTCGCGCACGCTCTCGGACAACTCTGGGCGGCCGGAAAAAAGATTGACTGGAAGACCTACCATGCTCACGAAAATCGCCGGCGCTTGCCGATTCCAACTTACGCGTTTCAGCGCGAGCGCTTCTGGATAGAACCAGGCCGGAAGATCGAAACGAGTACGACGCCGTCCGCCGAGTCCGCCAGCGAAGTCCGCGAGATCGGATTCTTTTCACCGTCATGGAAGCGCGCTGATCTAACGGAACAAGAGCGCGGCAAGAGCGTCGGACCGTGGCTCATCTTCGAGGACTCGCAGGGACTCGGTGCCCGCATCGCTCAACTGCTTAAGCGCCGTGGCGAGGAATGCATTTCGGTGGTTGCCGGGAAGAGCCTTGTGCCCCTCGCTCCGGCCAAATTCGAGATCGACCCCGATGACCCCGGTGACTATCAACGGCTACTGTCAGACCTGGCTTCGCGGGGAAAATTCCCCCGCGCGATCCTGCACCTGTGGTCAGTATGCGATCCCAATGCCGGCTCCGACTCGCCAGGCGATGTGTCCGCCGCGGAAACGATGAGCTTCTACAGTCTGCTGGTTCTCGGGCAGGCTCTGGGAGCCATCGACTTCGAAGGCTCGATAGAGATTGCCGTCGTATCCAACAGGCTGCATCAGGTTGCCGACGAACCTGTCTTGCGACCGGCTCGCGCGCTGCTGGCCGGTCCGTGCGGCGTGATTCCCAAAGAACTTACGAATGTTCGCTGCCGCAATATTGATCTCGATGACCTGGGTACCGACGCGGCCGACAAGATTCTCGCCGAGCTTCAGTCCCAATCGATCGAGTCGCCGGTCGCATATCGAGAGGACGGGCGTTGGGTTCAGACCTTCGTCAAATCTCGCGGAACCGGGGATCAGAAATCCGTCGCTCTTCGGGAGCACGGCGTATACCTGATCACCGGCGGCCTCGGCGGAATCGGCCTGACCCTGGCTGAATCGATCGCGAAGTCGGTTCAGGCCCGGCTCGTACTGCTGGGCCGCAGTGCTTTTCCGGCGAGAGAGTCATGGGATGAATGGCAAAATGCTCACGGCGCCCGCGACACGACGGCGCGACAGGTTAAAAAAATTCGCGCGATCGAGGATACGGGCGCCGAAGTAATGGTAGCCACCGCAGATGTCTGCGATTCGAAGGCTATGCAACGAGTCGCGGATCAGGTGCACGAGCGATTCGGTCCTATCAACGGTGTTATCCATGCGTCCGGCGTGCTGGAAGATGCGCCGATGCTGCAGAAGGATCGCGCCAGTGCGGCGCGAGTACTCGCGCCGAAGGTTCGCGGGACACTGGTACTGGAGTCGGTCCTTCAGCGGGATCCGATCGATTTCTTTTTTCTGATGTCGTCGGTGAGTTCACACCTCGCACCGGCGGGGCAGGTGGATTACACGGCCGCCAACGCTTTCCTCGATGCCTTTGCCAGGTCCCGGTCAAAAGGAAGTACTCGCGTCGTTTCGATCCAGTGGCCGCGATGGACCGACGTCGGATTGGCGGCAATAGAAACCAGCGCGGACGCAGTTCATCCCCTGCTAGGTCATCCGAAGCATGAAGGCGACGGGACCACTACCTATTCCGCCACGCTAAGTCTGGAGAACGACTGGATAGTAGCCGAACACCGTCTAAATGGTAGCACTGGACTTTTCCCCGCGACCGGCTACCTGGAAATGGCGCGCGCGGCTGTGCTCGATCTGACCGGTTCTTCGACGGTGTCCATCAGCGACTTCAATGTCAGTCAGCCGCTGAAGGTAGAGCCGAACTCAACGCAGCCTTTGCGATTTCTCGCGCGCAAACAAGACAAGGGTTACCGATTCTCCGCACAGACCTATTCAGAAGTTTCGCGGCGATGGACTGAGTGCGCGTCCGGAATGGTAGCCGCTGGCATCCAGTCGCAACTGCCTCGCTATGATATCGACAGCCTCCGCGGGCGCTGTAGCTCGACCGCGCTTGGGTTTGAACGGCCGGCGCGAATTGAGGCGCAGGAACGTTACATCGCTTTCGGTTCGCGATGGCGCAACCTTAAGACGGTATGGCTAGGGCGCGATGAGGCTTTGAGTCAGCTGGAACTTTCCGAAGAGTTCGCGGCCGAAGTCGACATTTATCGGCTGCATCCGGCGTTGCTGGATATGGCTACTGGCAGCGCGATGCTGCTGATCAAGGGCAATGAGGCGAAAGGCTATTTGTACGTGCCGATATCGTACGGGAACGTTACGATTTCGGGCCCACTTCAGGCTAGCTGTTACGCATACGCGCGGAGCAAAGCGGGCGCTTCGATCGAGAGCCCTATAGCTACATTCGACGTTTCCATCCTGGATAAAGACGGCAAGACTATTGTCGAGGTACGCGATTTCTCAGTTCGCCAGATACGTGACCTTGCTCTCCTCGAGGGCTCGAAGTCGGTCCCAGTCAAAGAACTCGAAAATCTACAGCAGCTTGAACCAGCCGAAGCAGACGCCGGATTGAAGTTGCTGGACGCGATCTCATCGGAGGAAGGACGAGAGGCCTTCGAACGGACTATCGCCAGCACAAGTAATTCCAGCGTCGTCATTTTTCCATCCGACTTCGCTGCACGCATGGACGGCCGCAAGTCGCTCCATACTGCTGTGGCTTTGGAAGGACTTGTTGCAGCTCCTTCCGACAACGCAGACGAGGAAGTCGAATTAGCACTGACGCGGTGGTGGAAGGAACTGCTGGGCGTTGACTCTGTGGATCCTCAAGACAACTTTTTCGACTTTGGAGGGCAGTCTCTGACCGGCGTGAGACTGCTCGCAAAAGTGAAAAAAAAGTTTGGCGTCGATCTGAAGCTCAACACACTCTTTTCGGCTCCGACGATCGAAAAACTTAGCGCGCTCCTTCGCGAACATGGAGTCCGGCCGTCAGTCCTCTCGCAGAAGCGCGCGTCATCGGGCCTTCTCGAGCCGCGAACCAACTCGCATTCAGGAACCCTGATTCAGATTCGCAGCGGCGGCCCACGCAACCTGTTTCTGGTACATGACGGTGGAGGCGAAGTACTACTTTATCTGAATTTGGCGCGCCGCATGCCAGACGATCTCGCGGTGTTCTGTATTGAGACTCGCCGGATAACGGGAGTGCCTCTAGCTCACGCAAGTATAGAGGACATGGCGGCGTATTATATCGATGAAGTGCGCAAGAAGCAGGCGCATGGGCCATACCTGTTTGGTGGATTGTGCGCTGGTGGAGTGATCGCTTACGAAATGGCTTCCCAGCTCACTCGCGCCGGGGAAAGTGTCGAGCTGGTGGGCATGTTCGATACTGCTGTACCTGGACTGCAAATGCTGACTGGGCGCAATACGAAACTACAGTTGGGACGCTTCAAAGCAGCTTTTACGCATTTCCAAAAGGGCGAGGCCGGACTCTTGAATCGTGCCAAAGTTATCCTTGGTGCTACACAAGAACTGGCGAATTTTTTCCTTTCGGAAATCTCGCGTCGAACCAAAGAGTTATCGGTGCGTGCTCGCTTTCGATTGTTGTGCGCAATTCTCTCGCGCGAATTCGCGTGGCCAAGGTTCGTCCCGGAACTCACTGTGCTCGAGATAATTGAAGGTGCCTTGGCACGCTACACACCAAAGCCACTGTCTATCTCGTCGGTCGTGCTCGCTCGCGCGAAAACCGGTGAAGATTTGGACACGCCCTACAGGGAGCTCTATGCCGACGAGACGTTCGGCTGGAAAGCAGTAACGCAAGATGTGGTAGTCGTCGACGTGGACGGCGGTCATTACACCATGCTGCAAGAACGCTTCGTCGGTTCGCTATCGGAGGCGCTGATGCCATACCTGCAACGAGAAGCAAGACAGTCCGCGAACCTCGTGCGACCACGCGAAGGACACCCAGAGGCTCTTTCAGCTATGACGAGTGAGTCAATTTTGTGAAATGACTAGAAATGGTCCGCTGTTACCACCCGTTAACCGAGGCTCCGATGCCGTGCTCGCAGTAGGAGGGCAGGCCGATCCGTCCGCGCTCGATCCAGGTTTCCATCAGATGAACGAAGTCGACGTGGCCATCGCTATTGTAAGCTTCAGGTCCGCTGAGCTCACGATCGGCTGCCTTCATTCGATTGAAGCTGAGCGATCCACTCCGGGTTTGCGGATTCGCGTAGTTGTCGTAGACAACGATTCCGGCGACGCACCGGCGATCGCGGAAGTAATCGAGGCAAATTCCTGGTCGTCATGGGTGACGTTAGTGCGAGCGCCGAAAAATGGCGGGTTTGCGTACGGCAATAATCTGGCTTTCCGAGTTGCGAGTGACGACAGGCCTCCGGATTACTTTTACTTGCTCAACCCTGACACCTTGGTCCGCAAAGGAGCGATCGGTGCGCTGGTGCGGTTCTTTCAGGCGCACCCCGACGTCGGCATCGTCGGAAGCGGTCTCGAGAACCTCGATGGCAGTCAATGGCCGATAGCATTCCGCTTTCCATCGATCCTCAGTGAGCTTGAAAACGGTCTTCAGTTCGGGCTCGCCTCACGCATCCTGCAGCGCTGGGTAGTCGCGGTTGAAATGAGCTCGGTGCCCCAGCCCATTGATTGGGTGCCGGGTGCGTCGATGATGTGTCGCCCCGCGGTGTTCGAGGCAATAGGTGGCCTCGACGAGAAATACTTTTTATATTTCGAGGAGACCGATTTCTGCCTCCGCGCAAAGAGAGCGGGCTTCCCGACCTGGTACGTACCGGAGAGCCGGGTCATGCATATCGCGGGTCAAAGCACGAGGGTTACGGAGCGCGACGTGGCGCCGAAGCGGCTGCCCTCTTACTGGTTTGAGTCGCGGCGTCGATACTTCATGGCGAGCTACGGTATCGCCTATGCGATGATGGTCGATGTCGTCGCCGTACTGGCTCATGCAATCGGTCATTTGAAACGCATCGTACTGCGGCGCGCGGATCAAGGAGTTCCGTACTTTCTCAGAGATCTCGCATCCCACAGTGCGCTATGGCCCAGAAATCGCAAGTTTGCCGCGACAAAACCCGGCGTCTAGAGTTTGTGAGCGGACCGATTAAGCCACGGTAAAACAAGACACTCGCCTCGCGTCGCGCGCAACACTGCTTGTCGGCGTTTGTATAATTCGTGTCACTCATCCACCCAGTCGTTCACCGCACCCGCTTCGGAGCGGATGCGGTGAAGTACGTCGCTTCATCGCCGACGATTAGTGAATAGCGACGACGGCGAAGGGCGGGAGGGTCAGGGTGACATTCTGACCGGAGATGGAGAGGCCGCCGGGCAGCTCGCCGACGTAGACATCGTTGGAGTTCTCGGCG
>JBEKLS010000034.1:0-32403 GCA_050010075.1 Binatus sp. (SeqCode)
ATTATTTCGCGGGCGTTGGCTTATACAGCCCCGGGAAGTCCTTTTGCAGTGCCTCGAGCTTCGGCAAATCGTTGTAGACGATGTAGGGTTGATCCGGGTGCAGCTCGAGGTAGTTCTGATGATAGTCCTCGGCCGGGTAGAAGCCGGCGAGCGGAACTACCTTTGTGACGATCGGCTCGGAGAATGAGTGTTTTTGATCGAGCTGCGCAATGTAGTCGTCGGCCATCTTTTTCTGCGCGTCGTTTTCATAGAAGATCGAGGATCGATATTGAGTTCCAGTATCCGGACCCTGGCGATTCAACTCGGTAGGATCGTGCGCAACGAAGAAAAATACCTTCAGCAGATCGTCGTACGAGACCTTCGACGGATCGTAACTAACCTGCACCGACTCGGCATGCCCCGTGGTTCCGGTGCTGACGGTTTCGTACTGCGCGGTGTTTGCCGCTCCGCCTGCATATCCTGAGACGACCTTGTTCACACCCTTGACGTGCTTGAAGACGGCGTCGACGCCCCAGAAACACCCGCCCGAAAAAACCGCTTGCGCACTATCATTGCCGGTGGCCTGCGCGAAAAGATCGATCGGCTTGAGACCGAATAAAACGCCTGCCGTCAGCAACAGCGTCAGTATCAGCTTGGTTCGCGATTTCATCGTCGTGCTTTCTCCGGTCATACATACTAACAACGCGGGAGGCCGGCGTCTGGTTCCGCGCAGGCCGCCGAATTTGACCGCCGCGGTTGAACTCTGAGCAAGATCCACCGATGCGATTCGCCCCGATACTCCTGTCTCTAGTCACCCTGGTGTCCACCGGGCTGGGCGGTACTGCCGCGATACGCATGCGCGACCGGCTTCATTTGCTGCTCGGCTTCAGCTCCGGTGCAGTGCTGGCGGTGGCGCTGTTCGACATCCTGCCCGAGGTCTTCGCATTTCCCCACGGCGAGTCCTACATGCCGATAACCGCGCTTGGATTCCTCGCCTTCTTCGGGCTCGAGCGCTACACCGCGATGCATCGCGCGCGCGAACATACGCACGTGGTCGGAGCTCATGAGCCGGAGCTCGGCGCGATGTCGGCGGCCGGCCTGGCGTTCCACAGCTTCCTGGACGGGGTCGCTATCGGAGTTGGCTTTCAGATGAGCGCCGCGATCGGACTTCTGATTGCGCTGGGCATAATCGCGCACGATTTCAGCGACGGGCTGAACACGGTGACCGTAGTTCTCGCGCATGGAAACTCGCCGCGGCGCGCAATTTTCTGGCTGATAATCGACATGCTGACGCCGGTACTCGGTGCGGCCTCGACGCTGATGTTCAATTTGAATGGGCTCCTGCCCTGGCTCCTGGCATTCTTCGCCGGCTCGTTTCTTTATATCGGCGCGTCGGACCTGCTGCCCGAAGCGCGCGAGCACGACTCGCCGATGGTTGCAGTAGCGACCTGCGTCGGCATGCTCGCAATTTTTCTGATCACCCGCCTGCTACGCGGATAGGATTGATAGCGTGCCGATGATCGAGAAGCTCGCGGCTGATGCGCGCGTGGTTGTGCGCGGCAGATCGGCGATCGATCCAAACGGGCGATGCGTCTTGTATCGGATGCGCCGGGCGCAGCGATCGCTGGACAATCCTGCTCTCAACACGGCGATCGCCGCGGGGAATGCGCTCGGACAGCCGGTCGTCGTTTTCTTCGGCCTGTTGGCGCGGCATCCGGTGGCGAATCTGCGGCATTACACCTTCATGATCGACGGGTTGAGGGAGACGGCGCAGAAGATCGAGCGGCGGGGATGCGGCTTCGTGCTGCGAATCTGTGACGGCGCGGATTCCGCGGAGGGATTCGCGCGGCTTTGCGCCGAGGTGAGGCCGTCGCTCGTGATTTGCGACGAAGATCCGGCGCGTCGCGATGCCAAATGGAAACAGGAGGCTCTGCTTTATCCATCGGCGCCGCTTTGGAGCGTCGATGCGGACGTGATTGTGCCTTCGGTGCTGCTTGAGAAAGAACAGTTTGCAGCACGCACTGTCCGTCCGCGCATCGGCAAGCGTCTGCCGGAGTTTCTTAAGCCGGTAGGAAATCCCTCGGCGCGTGCGCCCTGGAAGAGCGAACGCAAACTCAAGTCGCTTTCCGCTTCGAGTGAACTCATCGACCAGCTTCATGTCGATCGATCGGTGGGTCCCGCCAGCGCGTTTCGTGGCGGCACTGATGCGGCGCTCGGTGCGTTGCGGCAGTTTGTTCGAGAAGGTCTGTGCACTTATGCGGCTGACCGCAACCGGCCGGAAATCGACGGTACCAGCCGGCTCTCGCCGTACCTTCACTTCGGCCAGATTGGGCCTCACACCGTGGCCCTCGCGATTCGGGACGCGACGGCGCCGGCTCGCGATCGTGATGCCTTTCTCGAGGAGCTGATCGTGCGACGGGAGCTGGCCGTGAATTTCGTGCGTTACAATCCGCGCTTCAAGACGCTCGCCAGCATCGAGCCTTGGGCGGATCGGACGATTCGCCAGCATGCTGGCGACGCGCGATCGCACCTCTACACGGAAAAGCAGCTCGAGAATGCCGAGACTCATGACGCGTTATGGAACGCGGCGCAGCGGCAGATGGTCCGTGCTGGATGGATGCATGGATACATGCGGATGTACTGGGCGAAGAAGATTCTTGAGTGGAGTCCGTGCGCAGCCGAGGCATACGATATCTGCGTGCGGATGAACGATCGTTACGAGCTCGACGGGCGCGACCCCAATGGCTACGCCGGAATCGCTTGGGCGATTGGCGGCAAGCATGACCGCGCGTGGCCGGAGCGCCCGGTGTACGGGAAGATTCGCTGCATGTCGCTCGCCAGCACGTCGCGCAAGTTCGACAGCCGCGCGTACATCGAAAGATGGAACGGATAGCGGACGCGAAGGCTCTCTATGCCGGCGGGGAGGACCGGCCGATCAGGATTGGCGTCTCGTCATGCCTGCTCGGCGAACAGGTGCGCTTCGACGGCGGCCACAAGCGCAGCGATTTTCTCGCCGCGACGCTGGGACGCTTCGTCGAGTTCGTTCCCGTTTGCCCTGAAATGGAAATCGGCCTCGGCGTGCCACGCGAAAGTATCCGGCTGGTCCGCGACGACAAAGACGCGCGCGCGATCAGATTAGTTGGCAACAAAACCGGCCTCGATCACACGGATAAGATGAACGCCTTCGCGGAGCGCCGTACTATCGCGCTTGGCCGCGAGGATCTTTGCGGCTACGTGCTGAAAAAGGACTCGCCGAGCTGCGGGATGGAACGCGTGCGTGTTTACGGTCCGTCCGGGATGCCCACGCGCGACGGCACAGGCTTGTACGCGGCGGCGCTGATGCGCAAATTTCCGAGCTTGCCGGTCGAGGAAGAAGGAAGGCTCAACGATCCGCATCTGCGCGAGAACTTCGTCGAGCGAGTCTTCGCGTATCGGCGTCTTCGTTCGTTTTTCTCGGCGCGATGGACGCTCGGCGGACTCGTTCAGTTTCACACGGTGCACAAGCTCGTCCTGATGGCGCATTCGCCGAAGGCCTACGGCGAGCTTGGCAGGTTCGTCGCCAACGCAAAGCAGTTCCCGCGCGACAAGGTCCGCGAAGATTACGAGCTGGCGTTCATGGACGCGCTCAAGAAGCAGGCGACGACGGCCCGCCATACCAACGTGCTGCAGCACATGCTCGGCTACCTGCGCCAGTATCTCGATGCGACTGCGCGCGCCGAACTCGCAGCGCTAATCGACGACTATCGTCGCGGTTTGGTGCCGCTGGTGGTGCCGATCACTCTCTTTCGCCACTACGTCCTTGAGTTCGACGTCACCTATCTGCAAGGCCAGGTCTACCTGGAGCCGCATCCAAAGGAACTGATGCTCCGCAACCATGTCTGATGCGTTAGCGATCAGGATTTCAGTTCGGCTTTGAGTCGGTCGGCTACGAACATCTTCAGGAGCGATTGATAAGGGACATCGCGTTTGTTGGCGAGGAGCTTCAACCGATCCAGCATCGGCTTGGGCAGTCGAATCGAGATGGTCTGCGATGATGGCTTCAGGTTCGGCAGAGTAGCGCGTTTGCCTTTGCGCCAATCGATGTAGTCGGTCGAATCGTGCGACGCCCAAAACTTTCGCTCAGCTTCCTCGGTTTTGAATTTCGGTACAGCTTTTTTCATGATGACTGGTAAACCTTCCGTTCTTCGCGGCTCATATCGCGAGCCGAAATCACGCGGACGAGACTGCCGCGGATCGTGAGCACCACGAACAAGAGTCTGGCCGCATCCGTCTGCCCCAACGCGTAAAGACGTTGTTCCGTCGCCGAATGTCTTTCATCCTCACCAACGACGAGCGGATGATTAAAAAATACCTCCTCGCACTCGGCCGGCGTAACCTGATGCCGCTGCCAGATCTTGTCAGAGTTGCCGCCATCCCACTGGAATCCCTCGCACTCGGCAAGTCTCTCCGCCCATCCCATCTTCACTTACTGTATATGCCTGGCACATACAGGGCAACCGGGTTTTACGAGCGAGCATGACGGGTTCGATCAGTGTACCGCGATCGTGATCGGCGCGCCGTAACTGAGGCCGAAGTTGCGGCTCGCAACACTCTCACGATGTTGAGGTTGGCGGCGGGAGGCGGACATATATATTGTCTGCGATCATGGAAAAAAGACCGGCGTGGCTGCTCGTTGTCGCTCATCTCATCGTTGCCATCGCGATCTTCGGATGCGGGCATAAGGAGGAGGCGGCACCAGACTCGATTCCTGTGACCGTGCAGGCTGCGGCGGTGACCAGTGGCGTGGTTGGCGGGGCGTATTCGGCGAATATTGTTGCCGACACGCAGGTCGATGTTGCATTCAAGGTCAACGGGTACGTGCAGTCGATCCTGCAGATGAAGGGTGCCGACGGAAAGCCGCGCAATGTCCAGGCGGGCGACACGGTGACGACGGGCACCGTGCTCGCCGTCGTCAAGGATGACACTTACCGCAACACCCTGGTGAGAGCGCAGGCCGATTTGCAGAACTCGCGCGCCTCGCTCAGCAAGGCGCAAGCCGATTTTTCTCGCTACACGCGTCTGCTCGAACAGAAGGTCGTGGCGAAGGCCGACTACGACGCGGTCAAACAACAGTACGAGTCGGCGCAGGCATCGGTCGGCGCCGCGCAGGCCACGGTGAAGCAGGCGCAGGTCGATCTCGACGACTGCAAACTCAAGTCGCCGATGAACGGGCTCGTGCTGAATCGGACGATCGAAGTCGGCACGCTGGTCTCGCCCAACACGGTCGGCTTTCAGCTCGGCGATACCAGCAAAGTGAAAGTCGTGTTCGGCGTGCCGGCCTCGATTGTCGGCGATCTGAAGACCGGGACGGAGCTTGCGGTCACCACCGACGCTTTTCCCGGCCAGACCTTCAACGCCGTGATTACAAAAGTCGCGGCGGTAGCGGATCCGAACACTCACGTGTTCGACATCGAGGCGACGATTCCCAATTCGGACAGCCGCCTGCGCGTCGGTATGATTGCCGCGCTTCATTTGCCGGCGGGAATACAGGCGAAGAACACGCTGGTCGTGCCGACGCGGGCAATCGTGCGGCCGCCCGACGATCCCAAGGGCTACGCGGTGTATGTCGCTGACAAGGATGCCGATGGCAAGCTGGTCGCTACGCTGAAGAAAATCGAGATTGGTCCTGTCCTGGGAGACCAGGTGTCGGTTGAGTCGGGGCTGGACGCGGGCGCGCAAGTGATAGTCAGGGGCGCGGATGTCGTCTACAACGGCGCCGGCATCAACATAGTTCCGTAGGCGCGACTCATGGCGCATCGACCCGACGCAGAAATAATCGCGACGACTCATAACACTGCGCGCTTCTTCACGGAGAACCGCCAGATTGCATGGGTAGTGCTGCTGCTGGTGATCGCGTGGGGCATTTACGGCTACCAGAAAATGCCCAAGCGCAAGGATCCCGACATCCCGGTGAAAGAGGCGCAGGTCGTGTGCGCGTGGCCGGGGGTCAGCGCCGACCGCGTCGAGCAGCTGGTCACCCGAAAGATTGAAGAAAAGTTGACCGAGGTCTCGGAAGTTCGCCCGCCTTCGGCGGAGGAATACTCGATCAAATCCCTGACGCTCGACGGACTGTCGGTCGTCAACGTGCAGGTCGACTACAAGGTCAACGACACCAAGCCCGTCTTCAACGAGATGGACTTGAAGCTCAGGAGCATCACCGACCTGCCGAAGGGCGCGGGGCCGATCCAGTTTTTCAGCGGCTTTGGCGACACGGCTGCGCTGATGTTGACGGTCGCGAGTCCCAGGGAGAGCGAAGTTGCAATTTCGCTGCGCGCCAGGGAGATCGCCGCCGCAATCAAAGCCGCGCGCGGCACCAGCGTCGACGCCTCGAAGCGGACGACCATTGTGGTTCCCTTTCCGGTGGGTCTCGACTCGCCAAATATCGGCGAGAGCGTTCGCGAGACTCTTGGCCCGTGTCTTTCGAAGAGCGGCGCGCTCGGCGACATTCGCGCGATTGCAGGCAAGGGCTTCGTCGGCCTCGACGGAATCGCGGACTCGGACGATGGGCTGCACCGGGCGTTCATGGCATGCGTGCAGGAAAAATACGGATCCGCATCATTCGATCCGGATATCTGGCAGCCGGTTGTGATTCGCAATCCCGATGACGCCGAGGCGCGGCTGGATACGGTCGCGGGCGACAAGTACAGCTTCCGCGAGCTGGACGATTTCTCCGATCTGATCAGGCGCGGGCTGACCGGAGTGCCGCAGGTATCGAAGATCCTGATTTCCGGAGATCTGCCGCAGTGGATCAACCTTGAATATTCGCAGTTCAAGCTGGCCGCCTACGGCATAACACCTAGCCAAATCCCGCAAGTGCTGGCGGCGCGCAATATCATTTCGCCCGGTGGAACGCTCGAGACCAACGGGCGCAACCTGATCGTGCTGCCGTCGGGCGAGTTCAAAAGCGAGAAGGATATCGGCGACGTTATCATCAGCAAGTCGGCGAGCGGCACGCCGTTGTACCTGCGCGATCTCGTTACTATCACCAGCGGCTATCAGGATCCCGCGCGCTACCTCAACACCTACACCGTGCGCGACGCGGCGGGAGCATGGTTGACGCATCGCGCGATCACGATCGCGGTGCAGATGCGTTCGGGCGAACAGATTCACGACTTCGGCGAGAATGTCGATCGTCAGCTCGCGTTCCTGCGCCAGCAGCTGCCGCCCGATCTGATTATGGCGCGGACCTCGGACCAGCCGCGCCAGGTCGAGGAAAACGTCGAGCTGCTGAATCACGCGCTCGAGGAAGCGATCGTGCTCGTCGTCATCACCGCGCTGATCGGGTTCTGGGAATGGCGCTCTGCCCTTCTGATGGCGGTATCGATCCCGCTGACACTGCTGATGACATTCGGCTTCATGGACCTGGTGGGATGGGACATTCAGCAGGTTTCGATAGCATCTTTGATCATAGCTCTAGGTCTGCTGATCGATGACCCCGTCGTTGCCGGTGATGCGATCAAGCGCGACCTCGACGCCGGTCATCCCGGGATCATTTCCGCGTGGCTGGGACCTACCAAGCTGGCGCGCGCGATCCTTTACGCAACTATCACCAACATCGTCGCGTATCTGCCGTTCGGCTTGCTCAGCGGCGACACCGGCAAGTTTATGATTTCGCTGCCGGTCGTCATGACCGCGTCGCTGATAGCGTCGCGGCTGGTCTCGATGACGTTTATTCCGATGCTGGGTTACTACTGGCTGCGGCCCGCTAAGAAAAAGCCGTTGCCGATCGAAGAGCAGCGCCGCCAGGGCTTTACCGGCTACTACTATCGCACGGGTCATTGGTGCCTGGAGCATCGATGGCTGACGTTTGCTGCTTCGATAGTTTTCCTGGTCATAGGATTCAAGCTGGGCGCGCTGCTCAAGTCGGCATTCTTTCCGACCGATCTTCAGTTCCTATCGACGGTGGATATCTTTCTTCCCAACGATAGTGCCTTGAGTGAGACTACTGCGGCGGCGGCCAAGGCGCGCGAGATAATTCAGCAGAAGGCGCATGAGTTTGACGCCCAGGACCCGGAAGGCGCGGCTACCAATCCCATGCTGAAGTCGCTGACCACTTTCGTCGGCGGCGGCGGTCCGCGCTTCTGGTACTCACTGGCGCCCGAGACCAAGCAGGTCAACTACGCGCAAGTCATCGTCGAGATTGACGACAAGCGCAGGATGTCGCGCTTCGCCAGCATCCTGCAACCGGCGCTGTCGGCGGCGATACCAGGGGCCTATGTCGATGTGCAGGAGTTGCAAACCAACGGCTCCAAGTTTCCTATCGAAATTTTTGTAAATGGCCGCGCGGAGTCGAGCAGCAGCGGCGAGACCCAGGACATCGAGACGCTGCGCAAGCTCGCGAACGACGTCGAAAATATCCTGCGTGCCGTGCCAGATGCGCGCCGGGTGCGCAACGACTGGTTCGGGCAGACGATGGTCGCGCGGCTCGAGATCGATCCCGATCGCGCCAACCTGGCCGGCATTACCAACGAAGACGTCGCCGATTCAACCACCGCCAGTTTGAGCGGGACGCGCGTCGCCACGCTGCTCGACGGCGACAAGCAGATTCCCGTTGTCGCGAGGCTGGCGCGTCGTGAGCGAGCGACGATGCCGGACCTGGAGAATCTCTACGTCTATCCCTCCAATGGCGGCAAGCCGATTCCGCTTAAGGCAATTTCAACGGTGCGCTACGCGCTCGAGACGCAGCGAATCCGCCGACGCGCGCATTTTCGCTGTATTACAGTCGCAGCCTTTACGGCGCCCGGCGTGCTGGCTTCTGAAGTCCTCAATGAGGCGCTGCCCAAGCTCAAGGAACTGCAGGCTAAGGTTCCGACCGGCTATAGCATCGTGATTGGAGGCGAATATGCCAAGCAGCAAACCGGATTCGGAGAGCTGAGTGTCATCCTCTTGATCTCCTGCCTCATGATTTACGTTGCCTTGGTGATCCAATTCAACAGCGCGATCAAGCCAGTACTGGTGTTTGCCTGCGTGCCATACGGCGTCGTCGGTGCACTGCTGGCGCTGCTCGTGATGGGTACGCCCTTTGGCTTCATGGCATTCCTGGGTATAGCCAGTCTTATAGGTGTCATAGTCAGTCACGTCATAGTGTTATTCGACTTCATCGAAGAGATGCATGAGAAGGGTGAGCCTTTCATGGAGGCGGCGCTCGACGCGGGCATCGAAAGGCTGCGTCCCGTGCTGATAACGGTAGGCGCCGCGGTGCTGGCATTGGTGCCGCTCTCGATTCGCGGCGGTCCTTTGTGGGAGCCGCTCTGTTATGCGCAGATAGGAGGTCTTAGCGTCGCGACTTTCATCGAACTGCTGCTGGTGCCGGTGTTGTACGGAATCTTCGTACTCGATTTGAAAATCATAAAGTGGGAAACCATTCATAGCGAGACCGTGCCCGCGGCGACAGTGATTCCTCTGCGAGGCACTGCGGAAGACTGATGCAGATCGGAGGTTATTGAGCTATGTCACCGAAAGATCGCTCGAAAGAACCGACGCATGCTGCAGAGTCGTCATCGAACGCCGGCAAGGAAACTACTCCAGACACTGAATGGCCCAGGCTGCTGGCGCGGCTGGTCGAAGGAGTAGTCAGCGCCGAGCTGCACGAGTTCGAAGATAACGTGCTGGCTTTTCTGGACTCTGCGGTCGCCGACGCCTACTCGACCTTCATCTGGATCTGCGCGCGCGTGATAGGTGCGGCCTTTCTGCTGACCGGCCTGATGCTATTCCTGGGAGTCTTTCTGCAATGGTGGGCGGCCTTCGCGTTGGTCGGGGTCGTGATCATAGCGGTAGGCGCTCTCGCCAGCATAAGACGTCGTCCACGCCGGCGCCGATCGCGCCGATAGGCAGGCGATTGGAACAAGCATTGTCTCAGTGTATTGTTCGCGGCGTTATATGTTGTCGCTGCGAACTACTCAGAAAGGAGCATGGACCGAGGAGCGCCGATTTTTCGAATCGGACGGCCGCCCGCTGTATGCAGTGACCTATCGCGCTGAAAGGCCGGACGCGCCCGTCGTGATCTTTTGTAACAGCTTTTCCGAGAATCATTGCGAGGGCAGAGCCGAGGCGATCGCGGCGCGAATCCTTGCGGCCGCTGGCTACTCCGCCTTCCTGTACCATCCGCGAGCGCATGGCGATTCGGCCGGTGACCTGGAGGACGTAACCTTCGAGGATCTGATCGATGACGCAGTGAACGCTGCGACCTATGCTCGCAGTCGGACCGGCGCGCGGCAGATAGTGTGGGTCGGGATTCGCTTCGGCACGCTGGTCGCCGCGCATGCGATCGGCAGAATTGCCGACTCAGCCGCGCTTGCGCTCTGGGAGCCCGCGCTCAGCGCCCGCGACTACCTGATGAAGGCTATGCGCCACGTCGTCTATCATGAGATAGCGCTCGGCGAGCGGCCGTCGATGACGGTCGATCAGATGAGCGAACTCCTTGCGCGCGAGGGCAAAGTCCCTCTGCTCGGATTCGACCTCTACAGAAAGTTCTTCGACAGCGCCGATGCGGACTTGCTGGATGCGCTGCAACCCTGGCGCGGCCCGACCCTGATAGCGCAGTTTCAGAAACATTCCCGGCTCTCGCGCGCGCATAACAAGTTGCGTGAGACTCTGGCCGGGCGCGGCGTAAGCGTGCATGCAGTTCTGCATCGCGGGCCGGATGGCACCGACCCCTGGTGGATGCCGGAAGAAGTAGCACGGCAGACGGGAGCATGGCTGGATGAATTGGCGTGAAACTCCCGCGACGTTGAGCCGCGCTCGCGCCGAGCAGCCGGTAACATTCACGGGCCCAATAGGCGCCCTGCACGGGATCTTCACGCCACCTGCGCCCGACGCTGCGCCCGCGCGGGCATGCGTCGTGTTGCCGGGACGCCCGCGCGCGGGACTGCGGCGTCACCTGGTGCTCGCGGCACGAATTCTGGCCGCCGAGGGATTCGCCGCTCTGAGATTTGACCTGCGAGGCCGCGGCGAGAGCGATGGCGAGGTAGCGCGTCCGAGCCGGACCGATCCACTCGGCGCAGACGTGGTTGCCGCGATTCGCTACTTGCGCGAGGCGCACGGACAGAGGCAGTTTCTGCTCGCGGGCAACTGTTTCGACGCGCTGACCGCGCTGGATGCGTTCCCGGACGAAGCCGATGCGATCTCCGGCGTCTTCGTTGCCACCCCGACTGTGCTCGAGCAGAAGCCTGGTGGATCGCCCAAGCACAACCGCGGGCTCGGCACCCCATCGCGCCTGCGCTCGATGGTCAGGCGCACACGCGCGCCGAAGATACTGAACAGTTTCGAGATCCCTTTCCGGGCGCTGGCGCGATCCGAGGCGCGCGCGCTTTTTCTCTACGCGGAGCAGGACCGCCTGCGGGCGGAGTTCCGCGTCGCCGAGGAACTTCTATTCTCGCAGCTCGACAGCGAAGCGCGCCAGCGGCTGCAGATAGAGATTTGGCCCGGCCGCATTCATACCATCGCGGGCCAGCCCGCAACCATCGAGCGTGCGATATCATGGTTGCGCGAGTTTCATCCTGCACGAAGCGAGCGCCGCACTCTGCCTGAGCCGCGCCGGGCGATCTCCAGCGAGTTCTAGCCCGATGCCACCGCTGCAATCGTTCCTGACCGAGAGTGCTTTGCGTCATGGCGCGCGTCCGGCGCTCTCGATGGAAGATAGAATTCTCACTTATGCGGAACTCGACGCGAGTGCGAATCGTGTCGCCAACTCGCTCATCCGTCTTGGCGTCCGCAGCGGCGACCGCGTGGCCCTGTGGATGCCGAAGTCGCTCGAAGCGATCATCTCGATTTGGGGAATTCTCAAAGCTGGCGCCGCTTTCGTGCCGGTCGACCCGGCCGCTCCGATATCGCGCCTCGCGACAATCGCGCGTGATTGCGAAGTTCGCGCCCTCGTCAGCGAAACTGCCCGCGCCGCCGATCTGCATGATGAACTCGGTGCCGCGACCACTGTGCGCGCAGTTCTATATGCAGGCGTCGGCTCTCAGACTGACCGCGACGCGCCCTGGTCCTCGGCAACCTGGCTCGAGGTCGAATCCGAGAGCAGCGCGCCGCCGCCGGTGCGCATCGACGATACCGCCCTCGCTCTCGTGCAATACACTTCGGGTTCGGGCGGGACTCCGAAGGGCGTCGCGATTCAACATCGCGCCCTCACCGGGCAGGCGGAGTGGACCGTCGCTGCCCTTGGCCTTTCAACCGACGACCGCATCCCCGGTTACACTCCACTCAGTGGCGCGATGTCCACATTCGAGATCTTCGGCGGGGTCCGCGCGGGCGCGACTGTCTATCCGGTGCCTCCTCGGGTGGCGCCCTTCCCGGCCGCGGTCGCAAAAAGCTGGAGCGATCAGCGAATCACCGCCGCTTACGTAGTTGCGAGCGTGCTCCAGATGTTGCTGAGCCGCGGAAATCTCGGAGCGCTCGATTTCTCGGCGCTTCGAACCATCGTGATCGGCGGCGAGCATCTGCCGGCGCAGCGTCTCGGCGAGTTGATGCGACTCCTCCCTCGCACTCGTTTCGTCATCTCATATGGCCGCACTGAAGCGAAGGTGCGCTCCCTGCACGAAGTGAAATTTCCACCGCAAGAGATCGACACGCGCACCATCGGCAGGACTGCTCCGGATATTCGCCTGATCGTGCTCGACGAAAACGAGAATCCCGTGGCCGATGGCGAGGTTGGAGAGCTGTGGATCGCCGGCCCCGGCCTGATGCTCGGGTACTACGGACAGCCCGCAATGACGGCGGAGTTCATCCGCACCGTCACGCTCGGTCCGAATGACAGCGTGATCGGATGCCGCACCGGCGATCTTGTGCGCCGGCAGGCGAATGGAACGCTGGAACTGATCGGCCGCGCTGACGATCAGATCAAAGTACGCGGCCACCGGGTCGAACTCGCGGAAGTCGAAACCGCACTCTGTCGGCATCCCGCAGTCCAGGCGGCGGTTGTGATCGGCGTCCCCGACGCTGAGATCGGCAATCGGCTGAAAGCGGTTGTGGTGTTGAAGAATGGCTCAGATACCGGCGAAGCGGCGTTGCGCGATCATTGTTCGGCGGAACTGCCGCCCTACATGGTGCCGGAAGCGATCGAGTTTCGCGCGAGTCTGCCGCTCATGAGCAATGGCAAAGTCGATCGCCGCGGTCTGCGCGAAATCGCCGCGCGTCCCGCAATCCAGAGCTGACGCCGATGGATAGCATCGAGAGCGCCGTCCGCGAATTTCTGCTGCAACTCCCGACCGCGCGGAAAATCCGCGATCTGAAAGCCGGCGACTCGCTGTTCCAGCGCGGCCTGCTCGACTCGCAGGGAATCATCAACATGGTGACCTTTTTCGAGGAGACCTTCGACATCGAAATCCGCGACGACGAAGTGGTTCCGGAAAATTTCGAGACAGTGCGGGCCCTGTCGCGCCTGATCAAGCGCGCTATGCGAGCTCGGCCCGGCGGCGCCTGAGAAGTATCGGCGTGCCCCAGCCCAGTGCGAGCGCGCCTGCGATGTACACGACGCCGAAGATCAGCTCGCCCTGCGAAGCTGGCGGCGGATTCCTCACAAAGAAAAGCACCAGGTTGAGGGTCACGTAGATCGCGTAGGCGAAGCCGAGGGCGATCGCGTAACGGCGCATCCGCCAGATTCCGGCCGCATAAATCAGCAGAAAAATTCCCAGTAGCGGTCCGAGTATCGCGTTCGGCGCACCGCTCAACCGTTTGCCAAAAAAGACGAGGCCGGTGGTCGCACCCTCGAGATGCAGCGGTTTGAGGATGTCGCTCAACGCGAGAATCGCAAACAGGATCGCCAGAATTGTCAGCCCTAACGTACGCCGCGAAGCTCCCATCGTCTGCTACCTCGCGCATCCCGATGTAATACGTTGCCGGCCGCCGCGATAGCCCGGCAGGAGAGATCAAACTTGAGCGCCAGGTTTGCTTTGCGACGGCCCTTTCGGTACGGTGCGTCTTAGTCAAGTAATTCGATTGACATAATGGCAAGAGAGGTTGCAGGAGATTAGTCATGTTTCACAAAGGCAAACGTCGTCGCCGCTTTATCGACTTCGCACCAGCGGTGTCCGGCGCATCTTCATCCGACGGACTTTCGGAGCTGTCGCGAGTCGCCGCGATATTCGAGCCAGCACGCTACGAGCTGATCAATGACCGCCAGTCCGAACCCGATACCGATGAAGCTCCACGCCTTCAGGCCAAGAGCGACGAGCCTGTGCGGACTCGCACGGTTTCGGAAACTCCCAGCGGAGAGAAAATTTTCCACTTTGGCTGTTATCCGTCGGCGACCCGGTTTTACCTCGACCAAAAAAGCGCAACGCCGGCCGCTTCGCACCAGGAAGCGATTCATCCAAAGGACTGAGACTGATGATCGAAAATCTTGAAGCTCCAGGCGAGCAGCCCGTACCTGCCGACCGCACTGAAACCGTCACCGGCGCCGTGTTCGAGATGGGGCCCGTCGTCCCGGTACAATTCTACGACTTGATCCGCCGCAGTGCGTTTCTCGACGGCGAAACGCGGTTGGTATTTGCGGTGCTCGAGGACGCCGTCCGCACTTATCTCAGGCTGCGCGATTCATCCCGGCGCCGAGATCGCGTCGAATTTGCGGAAGTCGCGCGATGGTTCGGAGCCCGAACCGGCAGTGTGCCATTTTCTTTCGACTACATTTGCGAGGTGCTTGAGCTCGAACCCGAATCGTTTCGGCGTCAGTTGCGCGTCCTGCCGCAGCATGCACTGCCGACGAAGCAGATGCGGTCAGTGGGACGCCGCCAGCGCGTCCAAACCAGACGGTACGCGAGGAAGCGTTCGTCGTGGGAGTCCTAGATCGAAAAATCGAGCACTTCGGTCCCGTTCACCGCGAGCTGCGACCGCTTAAGCAGGTCTGCCAATGTGGTCAAATCCAGGATGTGCGCCGTCGCCTCGCGCACGTCACACATCAGCAGCCGCACGGCGCAACTGCGTTCGTCGTGGCATTCCTCGCATCGCCGGTACGCCGTCTTGCTGGCGCATGGCAGGGGCGCCAGCGGTCCTTCGATCGCGCGCAACACCTGTCCCGCAGAGATCTGCGTGGGCGGCTTCGCCAGAAAATATCCGCCACCGCGGCCCTTGCGGCTGTCGAGAAAGCGATGATTTTTCAGCTCGAGAAGAATGAGTTCCAGGAAGCTGCGCGGTATATGTTCGCGCGCGGCGATGTCCGCGATCAGAACGGGACCCTTGCCGTATTCCTCGGCAAGTACAGTCAGCGCCTTAAGAGCGTATTTGGATTTTTGGGAGATCATTGTGCCTTTGGGCAGCTTTCCCTTGCTTCGAACATTTCATTCATTTATCTAAGTCTATCAATTTACTAAACTAACCCTCGAATCGAGCATTTTCAAGGAGGCTCGCATGGACAGAATCTCCGAATCCCACGAAGCTGCCGGAAACCGGCCCGCGACCGCCGTCAACGGATCTCTTAACTATATCGAACCATCTAGCGAGAAGCCGGTTTATTACGCCTACGAACCGCCGGCCGGAACGCCGCGAACGACGGGAAAGTTCGTCGCACACACCGTTGCGATTCGAAACGCGCGCGAAGTCGTTGGTCACTTGTCACTCGACCGGCAGGGCTTCCAGTTGACGCATCAGGAGAGTGCCGTCCGCGACTTTTACGATCAAGATGAGGTGAAATCCATCTACTATCCGGAAGTCGAGCGCCTGCTCAAGGAAGCGACCGGCGCAGAGAAGGTCGTGATCTTCGATCACCAGGTGCGCAATGCCGAACTCGCCAAGCGCGGCGAGAAGAACGCGCGCGAATATGGCAGAGCGGTTCACAATGACTACACAGCGAAGTCCGGTCCGCGGCGCGTGCGCGATCATCTGCCGCCAGCCGAGGCCGAAGAGCGTTTGCAGCATCGCTTTGCCGAAATCAACGTATGGCGCCCGATTCGCGGACCGATCGAATCGACGCCGCTCGCCGTATGCGATTCGAGCTCGATCGAGCCCAAGGACTTCGTTCCCTCCGACCTAGTTTACCGCGACAAGGTCGGCGAGACCTATCGATTCACCTACAACCCGAATCATCGATGGTTCTATTTCCCGCAGCTCGAGCGCAATGAAGTGATTCTGCTGAAATGCTATGACTCGAAAGAGGACGGGCGCGCGCGCTTCACGGCGCATTCGGCGTTCGAGGATCCAACCAGCGCGCCTGATGCGGCGCCGCGCGAGAGTATCGAGGTCCGCGCGCTGGTCTTCTGGCCGGCGGACGAGCGCGCCTGATCGCGCGACAAAACAGTTACGAAGATTTCAGCAAAGCGGGGAGGCAGCAATGGCACATTGGTACGAGGACAACTCACGTTCGATCGGGCACACGCCGCTGGTGCGGCTCAACCGCGTCATCGACGGCGCGCCCGCGATCGTGCTCGGCAAGGTTGAAGGCCGCAACCCCGCTTACTCGGTCAAGTGCCGAATCGGCGCCGCGATGGTCTGGGACGCAGAACAGCGCGGCCTGCTGGGTCCCGGCAAAGAGCTGGTTGAGCCGACCAGCGGCAACACCGGCATCGCGCTCGCGTTCGTCGCCGCCGCCCGCAAGATCCCACTGACCTTGACGATGCCGGATACGATGAGCCTCGAGCGCCGCAAGTTGCTGATCGCCTATGGCGCCAACCTGGTGTTGACCGAAGGCGCGCGCGGCATGAGCGGAGCGATCGCCAAGGCCGAGGAAATCAAGGCGTCGGCGCCCGATCGTTACGTACTGCTCCAGCAGTTCCGGAATCCCGCCAATCCCGCGATTCACGAGGCGACGACCGGGCCGGAAATCTGGGACGATACCGACGGTGCGATCGACTTCCTCGTGTCGGGCGTCGGCACCGGTGGAACTATCACCGGCGTCTCGCGCTACATCAAGAAGACCAAAGGCAAAGCGATCGTTTCGGTCGCGGTCGAGCCGGCTGCGAGTCCGGTCATCACGCAGCAGCGCAGCGGCCAGCCGCTGAAACCGGGCGCGCACAAAATCCAGGGCATCGGCGCGGGCTTCGTGCCTGAGAACCTGGACCTCTCGCTCGTCGATGAAGTGGAGCAGGTAACCAACGAAGAGGCGATCGAGTACGCGCGGCGGCTGACCCGCGAGGAAGGAATCCTCTCGGGCATTTCGTGCGGCGCTGCCGTCGCCGTTGCCGCGCGCATCGCCAAGCGCCCGGACAGTGCCGGCAAGACCATCGTCGTCATCCTGCCGGATTCGGGCGAACGGTACCTCAGTACTGCGCTGTTCGAAGGCGTCGAGCAGACCAAAGGCATCGCCGCGTGAGCGATTCCGGCAACGGCAGCGGAATCGCTGGCAGTGCGCGCTGGGATCTCGGCCGAATCGTCGCCGAGCTGCGCGCTTCACGCGGAAAGTCGTACAAGGAGCGGATGCGCAACGGCGCGATCATCGAAATGCCGTCGCGCGACGCGCTGCGCGAAATCCTTGACGGGCTGTTCGCCGCGCTCTTCCCCACGCATTACGGCCTGGCGGATTTTACCGACGAGGGAGTTGACTACTTCGTCGGCCACAAGCTCGACGCGACGCTGCGGATGCTGCTGCATCAGATCGAGCGCGAGTTGCAGTTCGCTTCGCCGCAAAATGAAGCCGATCGCGCGCGCCGCGCCTTCGAGATCACGCGCGAATTCGCCGCGCGTTTGCCGCGCGTGCGCGCGTTGCTCGAGAGCGACATCCGGGCCGCCTACCAGGGCGACCCGGCCGCGCGCAGCGTCGAGGAAGTACGCTTCTGCTATCCGGGCATCACGGGCATGACGCATCATCGGCTCGCGCACGAGCTATACCTGCTCGACCTGCCGCTGCTCGCGCGCATCATCGCGGAGTTGGCGCACTCCGCCACCGGCATCGACATCCATCCGGGCGCCGAGATTGACGGCAGCTTCTTCATCGATCACGGCACCGGCGTCGTGATCGGCGAGACCGCGAAAGTCGGCAAGCGCGTGCGCCTTTATCAAGCGGTGACGCTCGGCGCCAAGCGGTTTCCGGTTAGCGAGAACGGCGCGCTGGTCAAAGGCAACGCGCGCCATCCGATCGTTGAAGACGACGTGGTGATTTATGCCGGCGCGACCATCCTGGGTCGGGTAATCATCGGCCACGGATCGACCATCGGCGGAAACGTATGGCTCACGCGCGACGTTCCGCCCAACAGCATTGTCACTCAAGCGCTGGCCCACGGCGAAGCATTCGACGATGGCGGCGGAATTTAACAACCAGGTTCGCAACTTCTGAAATGAAAAAGGATCGTCAATGCCAGAAACGCAACGTCCGTTAGCTCCGCACACTCTGAGCGTCCCCGCCGCTCGCACGCTGTCCCATCCGACCCTGACCGTCCCGCAGATGCTGGCGGAGTCTCCGCGCTGGCTGCTGCATCTGTTGCCGTGGCTGAACATCCAGGGCGGCGTTTACCAGGTGAATCGCCGCCGAATCGTTCTGCGCCAGAGCGATCGCATTCCGACCAGGCTGGTCGATGACAAAGCTGCCGTCGATGTGAATGCATTGCGCGCCCTTTCTCTGTTGCGAACCGCGGATGAGCCGCTGCTCAATGCGATTTCAGGCTTGCTGGTCGAAGAGCGCCGCGGCGCGGGCGAGGATCTTTACAAGGAAGGCGATGCGGGCGAGAAGTTCTACATCATCGTCAAGGGCAAGGTCGAAATCGCGACGACTGACGCGCACGGCGAAAAACTGCGCCTCGCGCTCTACGGCGACGGTGACTTCTTTGGTGAGACTGCGCTGCTCAACGATTGGCGCCACACGACCACCGCGCAGACGCTGACGCCGAGCATATTCCTTACTCTCGATCGCGCACGCTTTCGCGGCTTGCTCGATTCGTCGCCGGAGCTTCGCACCAACTTTGAAGGGTTGGTCCG
Source organism: Binatus sp. (SeqCode) (assembly GCA_050010075.1). Lineage (GTDB taxonomy): Bacteria > Desulfobacterota > Binatia > Binatales > Binataceae > Binatus. Next base: position 18,859 of record JBEKLS010000034.1, read on the forward strand.
CCTGCGCGAAGAGTCGCCCGCAAAGCAGAACGAGTCGGGCGAAGCGGGCGTCGATATCGCGTCGTACAATGTCGGTGAAGAGCCGGAGCTGCAGCGGACCTTCGTCGATTACGAGGAAGTCCCGCGCCAGTACCAGCTGCAGACAATCCAGACTGTCATCCGGCTGCATACCCGCATCACCGACCTCTACAACAATGTTTACGATCAACTGCGCGAGCAGCTTCGCCTGACGATCCAGGCGATGAAGGAGCGCGAGGAGTCCGAGATTCTCAACGACGTCGAGCACGGCCTGCTGTATGCCGCCGCGCCCTCGATGCGCATCCGCACCCGGTCGGGCCCGCCGACGCCCGACGATCTCGACGATCTGTTGGCGCACGTGTGGAAGGAGCCTGCGTTCTTCCTGGCGCATCCGCGGGCGATCGCCGCTTTCGGCCGCGAATGCACGCGGCGCGGCGTTCCGCCGCCGACCGTGCAGATGTTTGGATCGCCGTTCATAACCTGGCGCGGCGTTCCACTTGTTCCGTCGAACAAGTTGCCGATTAACCGATCGAATGGCGTGCGAGTGCCGCACGTTGCCAATCGCGACACTGAAGGATCCGCCGGCCTGAGCAGCATCCTGCTGATGCGCGTTGGCGAGCAGAAGCAGGGAGTAGTCGGATTGCATCAGACGGGACTTCCCGGCGAGCAGATGCCTGGCCTGTCCGTGCGCTTCATGGGCATCGACAACTATTCGACCGCTTCGTACCTCGTAACGTTGTATTTCTCGGCGGCAGTATTGACCGAGGACGCGCTCGGAATTCTCGAGAACGTCGAAGTCGGCAACTATCATGACGACGAGTGATGTTGCCGCGGCGCCGGTCAGCGTCCTTCCCGGCGTGACCGCCGTTGGCGCACCGGGGCTCGATGCGGCGACGCTCGATCGGATCACGAGCAACCTGCTCGGTCCGATTCCCGGGGCTGCCGCTCCGGAATCCGCGAGCACCGCAGCTCTGACGGCCGCGCGCACTGCGAGTCCGATCGCCGCGACGTCCGGCTTGCCCGGCCCGACTGCCGGCGTTAGCAGCGCCGCGAGTCCATTTCCGGGAGCACCGATTCCTGGGTCGCCGAATATCGATGCGGCCGTTCACCAGTCCCAGATTCCGGCACCGGCGAGTATCGCAGCCGCTGCCGCGCAGACCGCGATTCCCGACGCGGCGGTGGCGGGAGTTCCTTCGTCTGCGGCGATTCCCGAATCGCCCTATTTCGACGCTGGAATTCATCAGTCGCAAATTCCTGCTCCGGCCAGCGTCGCGGCAGCGGCCCCTCAGACTGCAATTCCTGAAGCGCCGGCGGGTAGCATTCCTTGGCAAAGGACTGCGCCCTTTGATTGGACGCCGCCGCTTCCCACGAACCTCGAGATTCACGACGGATCGATCCCGCGCCTGTTCGACGACGCTCCCCTCTCGGCAAAACCGCCGACCGCAGGAGCGCCGTCGTACTATTTCCTGACGCCGGTACTCGCGACCAGTCCTAACACTTCGGCCCCGACATTCAGTCGGCGCCTGTTCGACGTCAACGACATCCGGCGCGACTTCCCCATCCTCGAAGAACGCGTTCACGGCAAGCGCCTGGTGTGGCTCGACAACGCCGCGACCACTCAGAAGCCGCAGGCGGTCATCGATCGCCTGGTGCATTACTATTCGCATGAGTACTCGAACGTGCATCGCGCGGCGCACGAGCTCGCGGCGCGATCGACCGACGCGTACGAAAGCGCGCGCGAGAAAGTGCAACGCTTCCTCGGCGCGGGGTCCGCGGAAGAAATCGTCTTCGTCCGCGGCACCACCGAAGCAGTCAACCTCGTCGCCGCCAGCTACGGCGGCAAGTTCCTCGGCGAGGGCGATGAGATCGTTTTGTCGACGCTCGAGCACCACTCGAACATCGTGCCTTGGCAATTCCTGGCGCAGCGGGTGGGCGCGGTCATCCGCGTGGTTCCGGTAACCGATCGCGGCGAAGTCTTGCTGAGCGATTTCGAACGAACGCTGACGACCAAGACCAAGTTTGTTTCGCTGACGCACGTATCCAACGCGCTCGGAACGATTCTTCCCGTGCGCGAAATGATCCAGATCGCGCATCGGCGCGGCGCCAAGGTGCTCATCGACGGCGCGCAGGCCGTCTCACACTTTCCCGTCAACGTGCAGGAGCTCGACGCGGACTTCTACGCGTTTTCCGGTCACAAGCTGTTCGCGCCCAGCGCAATCGGCGTGCTCTACGGCAAGAAAGCGCTGCTCGACGAGATGCCGCCGTGGCAGGGTGGCGGCAATATGATTCAGCGCGTGACGTTCGACCACAGCACGTTTGCGGATCCGCCGCAGCGTTTCGAAGCCGGCACCGCGGCACTCGGCCCGGCGGTCGGTCTCGGCGCGGCAGTGGACTATCTCGATCGCATCGGGATGCAGAATGTTGCCACGCATGAGCGCGCGCTGTTGGCGTATGCTACCGAGAGGCTAGCCAGAATTCCAGGCGTCACGCTTATCGGTACCGCGCCGGAGAAGGCGGGCGTCGTCTCGTTCATCACCGACAAGATTCCGGCAGAAGAGATGGGCAAGATCCTCGATCAGGACGGCATCGCGGTGCGCGCGGGACATCATTGCGCACAGCCGACGATGGATCGCTACGGCCTCGAGGCCACGGTGCGCCCGTCGCTCGCGCTCTACAACACGCACGACGAGATCGATCAGTTGGAGCGCTCCGTGCGCCGGGCTCTGCAGAAATAACTGTCCGCAGCTGAATTCCCGGAACGCGGAGCTTGCTTGACAGCAGTGTTCCGGCTATCTTCGGCATATCAGTTGACTAAACCGATGGACTTACTTATTTTGAAACAGATCTAACGCCGGAGGGTCGCAAATGGCTAATGTGGAAGCGCGAAATCTTAGCTCCGATTCGACCCGCGAGGTCACGACCTCGCTCAACTACCTTCTGAAGGGTGACGAGAAGCCGGTGACCTATGTCTTCACTCCTCCGCCCGGCGCGGCGCCGAGCACGCGGCGGCCGGACACCCGAACGGTGACGATTCGTGATGCCAGACCGATTGCCGGCCAGCTGTCGCTCGACGAGCAGGGCTTTGTGCTGACGCGTCACGAGACCAGGGTTAAAGACTTTTACGATCAGGACGAAGTGCGCGAAGTTTATTATCCGGAAATCGAAAAACTGCTGAAAGAAAAAACCGGCGCCGTGCGGGTGGTGGTATTCGATCACCAGGTGCGCTGCCTGCCCAAGGCGCAGGCCAAGGTGGACCATGCGCGCGAGCCCGTCCGCACGGTTCACAACGACTACACGGTCAAGTCGGGACGGCGACGCGTCAGCGACCATCTCGGCACCGAAGCCGGCGAACTGCTCAAGCATCGATTTGCCGAGATCAACGTGTGGCGTCCGATCAGCGGCCCGGTGCGGGAGTCTCCGCTCGCCGTATGCGACTCGAAGAGCATCGCTCCTGAAGACTTCGTTGCGGTCGATTTCGTTTATCCCGACAAGGTCGGCGAGACCTACGCGTTTACCTACAATCCGAATCATCGATGGTACTTTTTTCCGGAGCTGCAGCGCGAAGAGGCGATCCTGCTGAAGTGCTACGACTCGGCCGAGGACGGCCGCGCGCGATTCAGCGCGCATACGGCCTTCGACGATCCGGCGAGCCCGCCCGATGCGCCCGCGCGTGAGAGTATTGAAGTGCGATCGCTGATTTTCTTCGCCCCCGCAGCGCGCGATTCAGCCGACGCTTCCGGGGGACAGCCGGCGGCACTTTGAGAGTTAAAAGCAGACGAGCAAGGAGCAGATGAATGAGCGCAAATGGAACTGACGGCGGCCTCGAAGTGCTCCCGGTTGCGGGTCGTATCGGCGCCGAGCTGAAGGGTGTGCGGCTGTCAGGCGATTTGGAACCTGCGACGGTCGAGTCGATTCGGCAGGCGCTGTTCAAATACAAAGTGATTTTCTTTCGCGGCCAGGTGCATCTTGATGAGGCGAGCCACGAGGCTTTCGGCCGCCTGTTTGGCGACATCGTGCCGCATCCGACTGTGCCGTCGGTGAAAGGCACCGAGGCTGTGCTGGACATCGACGGCACGCATGGCAATCGCGCGACCGCGTGGCACACCGACGTCACGTTCGTCGACGCATACCCGCAGGCCTCGATCCTTCGAGCGCTGGTGGTGCCGACTCATGGCGGCGATACCGCGTGGGCCAACACTGCGGCTGCTTATCAAGCGTTGCCGCCCAAGCTGCAGGAAATCGCCAACGGCCTCTGGGCGGTGCACTCCAACGCGTACGACTATTCCGTGCCCGCGAAGAAGGACAGGCCCGACGCGCTGAAGCGCTACTTCGAAGTTTTCACTTCCACTGTTTATGAGACCGAGCATCCCGTCGTCCGCGTGCATCCGGGAACCGGGGAGCGGACTCTGGTGCTCGGCGCCTTCCTGCGAAGGTTTGTAGATTTGCCAGCAGCGGATTCGAAACAGCTGTTCGCGTTGTTGCAGGGATATGTGACGCGGTTGGAAAACACGGTGCGATGGCGATGGTCGGTCGGCGACGTAGCGATTTGGGATAACCGCGCTACCCAGCACGTCGCGATCGACGATTATGGCAGGCAGCCGCGGTTGCATCGGCGGGTCACTGTAGCCGGCGACGTGCCGGTCAGCATCGACGGTCGTCGCAGTCATATTCTCAAGAAGGAGCCGGCGCAGCGCGAACCTGCTGCCGCGGCGGCGTCGTGACGACGTAACCAGTGTTCCCCGGGGGAAAACAAGGCCCTCCTGGCGCGGGCGGACAGCCATTGGTATCGGCTGCTCCGTCCGCGCATTAATAATTTCAGCGAATCGAGAGAGCGACCTGCTATGGAAGTTTTTTGGTACATCCCAACTCACGGCGACGGCCGCTACCTGGCGAGCGACAAGGGCAGCCGGCGGGCGACTCCGTCGTATCTAAAGCAAATCGCTCAGGCGGTTGACGGACTCGGCTTCGGCGGCGCACTGCTGCCGACCGGGCGCTCATGCGAAGACGCGTGGGTGGTAGCAAGTTCGCTGGCGGCGGTGACGGAACGGATGAAGTTCCTGGTGGCGGTGCGACCGGGCCTCGTATCGCCGACGGTGTCAGCGCGGATGGCGGTGTCGCTGGACAAAATTTCCGGCGGGCGATGTCTTATCAACGTCGTCACCGGCGGCGATCCTACGGAGTTGGCGGGCGAAGGGCTGCATCTCGATCATGACCAACGCTACGAGATAACCGACGAATTTCTGACGGTGTGGAAGCGCCTCGTCGATGGCCGGGAAGTTGATTTCGAGGGGCGGCATCTGAAAATTGTCGGAGGGCGCCTGCTGATCGATCGCGAGCGCAAGCCGAACGTGCCGCTCTATTTCGGCGGATCGTCAGATGCGGCAATCGAGGTAGCGGCCAAACACGTCGACCTGTACCTGACGTGGGGCGAGCCGCCTGCGCAGGCGGCGGAGAAGATAGCGCGAGTGCGCAGGCGCGCGGCCGAGCTGGGCCGCACGGTCAGGTTTGGCATGCGACTCCATATAATAGTGCGCGAGACCGAAGCCGCGGCCTGGACCGCGGCTGATGAACTGATCAAGTACGTCAGTGACGATGCGATCGCGATCGCGCAACAGACCTTCGAGCGGATGGACTCGGTCGGGCAGCGGAGAATGGCGCAGCTACATGGAGGAAGCCGCGAAGATCTCGTGATCAGTCCGAACCTGTGGGCCGGGATCGGGCTCGTGCGCGGAGGAGCGGGGACGGCGTTGGTCGGCGACCCCAAAAATTTGTCGCGCCGCTTTGAGGAGTACCTCGACATCGGCATCGACACCTTCGTACTGTCGGGTTATCCGGGGCTGGAAGAAGCCTACTATGTTGCCGAGCTGTTGTTTCCTAAACTGCCATTGCGGCGCGAGGCCCGGCAGACGACGGAAGCGCTCGCGGCAGGATGAAACCTGGTTGAAGTGGCGATGAAACCTGATGGGGCGAATTCGGGCGAACGTGCGCGCAACCTCGCGCGCGATTTTGCGCTGCGTGCGGCCGATCACGATCGGCATGCCACCTTTCCCTTCGAAAATTTTCACGCCCTGAAAGCAGCGGGGATGCTGAGTCTGACCGTTCCCGTCGAGTATGGCGGCGGCGGCGCGGGCCTTGCGGAAACGTGCGAAGTGCTCGGCACGATTGCGCAGGGTGACGCGTCCACGGCGCTGGTGCTCGCGATGCAGTTGCTCATGCATGCGACAATCGCGCGCAGTTCGGCGACGTGGTCCGCGCACATCCGCGAGCTGGTCGCGCGCGACGCGGTCGAGCGCGGCGCGTTGATCAACGCATTGCGGGTCGAGCCCGAACTTGGCACGCCCGCGCGCGGCGGCATGCCGGCGACGACCGGCGAGCAGGTCGCGGATGGTTGGCGCATCAGCGGACACAAAATTTATACGACTGGTATTCCGATTCTCAGTTGGCTGATGGTTTGGGGCAAGACTGCGGAAGCCGAGCCGCGCGTCGGTACGTTCCTGGTGCCGGCGCGCACGGCGGGCATCCGCGTCGTCGAAACGTGGGACCATCTGGGGATGCGGGCGAGCGGCAGCCACGACGTGATTTTCGAGCGCGCGCTCATCCCAGATGAATACGCCGTCGATATTCGCGAGCCGTCGGCGTGGGGCGCGCGCGATGACGTGCAGGCGGCGTGGTACACGCTCGCAATCGCGGCGCTGTACAACGGCGTCGCGCAGGCGGCGCGCGACTGGCTGGTGGACTATCTCACTGAGCGCACTCCGACCGCGCTTGGTGCGTCGCTCTCGACTCTGCCGCGATTCCAGGAAGCTGTAGGCGAGATTGACGCGCGGGTGCTGACGAATCGCCTGCTGATCGAATCCGCCGCGACCCGGACTGACAATGGCGCGGCGCCACCTGCGACCGAAAGCGGGCTGATCAAGATGACGGTGACCACGAATGCCATCGCAGCGGTCGAGCGCGCGGTCGAGTTGATTGGAAATCCCGGGCTCAGCCGCGCGAATCAGCTCGAGCGCCACTTGCGCGACGTGCTCTGTTCGCGGATTCATACACCGCAGAACGACAGTATCCTGGTAGCCGCGGGGCGCGCCGCGTTCAAAGCACAGGAACACAGAGGAGAGCGTCCATGAGCGTTGAGTTCATCGGGATGATCGGCACGCAACCGGCGTCGGAGATTCACGCGCCGCGCGGACCAGCGATCGACGTCGACTACGTGCGCAGCTTCGCGCAGGCGCATGAGCAGTCGGGCTTCGACCGAATACTAATCGGCTATTTCTCGAACGGCGCGGACGGCTTTATCGTCGCGCAGTACGCCGCGTTCGTCACAAAGCGTCTCGGCCTGATGCTGGCGCATCGGCCGGGTTTCGTCGCACCGACGGTGGCGGCGCGCAAGCTGGCGACGCTCGATCAGTTCAGTGGCGGACGGTTGGCCGTTCATATCATCTCGGGCGGTGACGACGCCGAACAGCGCAAGGATGGCGATTACATTTCGCACGACGAACGATACGCGCGGACCGACGAGTACGTCGAAATTCTTCGCCGCATCTGGACCGCGGACAAGCCGATCGATCACGAAGGTAAATTTTACAAATTCTCGCGCTCGTACTCGGATGTGAAGCCGCTGCAGAAACCTAACATCCCGATCTATTTCGGCGGATCTTCGGATGCTGCGATCGCGATCGCCGGAAAGCATGCCGACATTTACGCACTGTGGGGCGAACCGCTGGCGGAAGCTGCGAAGACGATCGCGCAAGTGCGAGCGTCGGCGGCGCGGCATGGACGCATTGTGAGATTCAGCCTGTCAACGCGACCAATACTCGCATCCACCGAAGACGCGGCGTGGGCGCGCGCGCGAAGGATCATCGAGACGATTCGCGAGACTCGCGGCCATGCGATGCTCGGTGCGCCGGTGAAAACCCCCGGCAATGTGGGTTCGCAGCGGCTACTGGCTGCGGCTGCCGAGGGCGAAGTGCTGGACAAGAGACTGTGGACGGCGGTGGCGGCGGCGACGGGCGCGCGCGGCAACACGACCGCGCTGGTCGGGACGCCGGAGCAAGTGGCAGAATCGATGCTCGCCTATTACGACCTTGGCGTGACGACATTTCTGATTCGCGGTTTCGATCCGCTCGAAGACGCGATCGACTACGGCCGCGAGCTGATTCCGCTGGTGCGGCGCGAGATCGCTCATCGCGAAGCACATCATCGCGCTGCTGGTTAGAGGATTCATGGCGACGAAACTGTTGGCAATTCTGGGGAGCGTCACGCCGCCGGGACGCCTGTTGAACGCGACAAAATGGTTGCTCGAGAATGCGCGCACGTCGCGGACAGATCTTGACATCGAGTTGATCAACCTGGCCGACAAGAAAGTCGCGTTCGCCGACGGCAGGCCGCCCGAACAATATAAGGATGATACCGCAGCGATCATCGAGAGCGTGCGCGCGGCCGACGGCGTGATTGTCGCGAGCCCGGTCTATCGCGGATCGTTCACCGGTGCGCTCAAGAACCTGCTCGATCATCTGCCGATCGAGTCACTCGGCGGGAAGCCGGTCGGAATTGTCGCGATGGGCGCGACGCAGCATCATTTTCTCGGCGTCGATTGGCATCTGCGCGACGTGCTTGCGTGGTTCGGTACGATCGTGGCGCCGACCAGCGTCTATCTCGCGTCGGCGGATTTTGTGGACGGGCAGCTTACCGAGAGCGCGAAGCAGGACCTGAACGATCTCGCCGACGCAATCATCAAATTGAAACAAGTTGCGACGCCTGGCAGCTTTCTTGGACCACGGCCGCTCGCGGGCCGGCGCAACTGAGTTTATTTGCGAAAATCGATGCCTGAAAACATTCCCCTTACGCCGCGTGCGCTGAACGGTTCGCATTGGGGCGCGTTCGAGCCGGTCGTGGTCGACGGACGCGTGACGGAAGCGCGGCCGTTCGCGAAGGATCCGGATCCCTCGCCGCTACTCGGCTCGATTCCCGACGCGCTGGATCACGCCAGTCGTGTCGCGCAACCGGCAGTTCGTGCGGGATGGCTCGAGCAGGGGCCGGGCGGTGCGCGCGACCGGCGCGGCGGCGATCGCTTCGTGCCGGTGAGTTGGGAGCGTGCGCTCGATTTGGTCGCCGATGAAATCAGGCGCGTGATTCGCGAGCGCGGTAACGAGGCGATTTTCGCCGGCTCATACGGCTGGGGCAGCGCGGGCCGTTTTCATCATGCGCGCACACAACTGCAGCGCTTCCTCGGCGGCGTCGGCGGATACACCAACGCGCGCGACACTTACAGCAACGCGGCGGGCGCGGTGCTGGTCAAGAACGTGCTCGGCAGCCTGCACGCGATGAACGGTCCCGGCACCAGTTGGAAGAGCATCGCCGAGCACGCGGATCTGGTCGTGATGTTCGGCGGAGTGCCGACGCGCAACACGCAGGTGACGCCGGGCGGAATGGGCGAGCATAGAACGCGCGGGTGGCTGGAGAGGGCCAAGGCCGCGGGCGTCGAGTTCTGCAACATCAGTCCGATGCGCGACGATGCGGCCAGCTTCCTCGGCGCGGAATGGATTGCGCCGCGGCCGCATAGCGATACCGCGCTGATGCTGGCGCTGGCGCACACGTTGATCGTCGAAGGTCTGCACGACGCCGATTTCCTCGCGCGCTACTGCGCGGGATTCAACCGTTTCCGCGACTACCTGTTTGGGGCGGAAGACGGCGTTGCGAAATCGGCCGACTGGGCGGCGCCGCTGAGTGAAATATCCGCCGACAAAATTCGCGAGCTGGCGCGCAGGATGGCGGCGTCGCGGACCTTCATCAACGTCAACTGGTCGCTGCAGCGCAGCGATCACGGCGAGCAACCGATATGGGCGGCGATAGCGCTTGGCGCAGTGCTCGGCCAGGTCGGACTGCCCGGCGGCGGCTTCGGTTTCGGCTACGGAAGCATGGAAGGGCTCGCGGGCATGCAGCAGGACGCGCCGCTGCCGACGCTTTCGCTCGGGCACAATCCGATTCGCAGCTTCATCCCCGTGGCCAGAATCGCCGACCTGCTGCTTAATCCGGGACAGCCGTTTCAATACAACGGACAGGACCTCGTCTATCCCGACATCGATCTCGTTTACTGGTGCGGCGGCAATCCGTTTCACCATCACCAGGATCTCAACCGGCTCATTCGCGCGTGGCGGCGGCCTTCGACAATCATCGTGCACGACCCGTGGTGGACGGCGACGGCGCGCCACGCCGATATCGTGCTGCCGACGACCACGACGCTCGAGCGCGACGATATCGGTGCTAGTGCGCGCGACAGATTCATCATCGCGATGAAGCGGGCGATCGCGCCGGTCGGCGAAGCGCGCGACGATTTTGAAATTTTCGGCGACCTTGCGGAGCGGTTCGGCACGCGCGATTCGTTCGGCGAAGGACGCACCGCGATTGAATGGCTGCGTCATATCTACGAGGCGGCGCGCGAGCGATCGAATCGGCGCGTCGTCGAGTGGCCCGACTTCGACGAATTCTGGCGGCGCGGCTATCTCGAAATTCCCGAGGCGTCGACGCCGAACGTGCTGTTCGAAGATTTCAGGATGAATCCAGACGCCAATCCGCTGCCGACTCCGTCGGGACGAATCGAAATCTTTTCAGAAAAGATCGCGAGCTATAACTACGCCGACTGCCCCGGGCATCCGACCTGGTTTGAGCCGGCTGAATGGCTCGGCAGTGCGGCCGCGAGCAAATATCCACTGCACCTGTTGACGACGCAGCCGAGCACGAGATTACACGGCCAGATGGACATGGGGCGCGTCAGCCAGCAGAGCAAGGTCGCGGGGCGCGAGCCGATGCGCATAAATCGCGGCGACGCCGAGGCGCGCGGAATTCGCGATGGCGATATCGCGCGCGTGTTCAACGATCGTGGCGCGCTTCTGGCCGGCGCTGTCGTGACCGATGACGTCCGGCCTGGCGTGATTCAGATCTCGACCGGCGCGTGGTACGACCCGATCGAGCCGGGCATGATTGGCAGCCTCGACAAGCACGGCAATCCGAACGTGCTGACGCTCGACAAGGGAACGTCACGCCTCGCGCAAGGTCCCAGCGCTCAGACCACGCTGGTGCAGGTCGAGAAATTCACCGGTGAACCGCCGCCGATCAGCGCTTTTACGCCTCCGATCGACGCAAGTTGAACTACGGTCACGAACGATCGCTGAAGATGCGCGCGTAGGTCTTCTGCGTCGCTGCCGCCTGCTCCTGCGCTTTTTTTCGTTCATCCGGCGTTGCCATTTCGGCAATCATTTTGCGCTCGAGCACCAGCGCATCCTTCAGCGGCAGTTCCACGCCGCGATTGATCAACTGTTTTGCAGTTTTGAGCGCGTAAGCTGCCCGCTCGATATAGACGCTCGCAATCTTCTCGCATTCCTTGGTCAACTCCGCAGCCGGCGCCACGCGATTGACCAATCCAACTCGAAACGCTTCTTCCGGCGTCCACGGAAGTCCGCTGAAAATCATCTCCTTGGCAACGCCGGCACCGACCAGGCGCGGAAGCCGCTGAGTTCCGCCGCCAGCGGGCAGAGCGCCAAAGCGAATTTCCGGGAGACCGATCGTTGCCGTATCCGAGATGACTCGTACGTCGCAGGCAAGCGCGATCTCGCATCCACCGCCCATGGCCGCACCATTGATTGCGGCGATAACGGGGACCCGCGACTCTTCCAGCGCACTGAAGATGTCGCGCTGCGGCGTCACGAAATCTCCACCGCCCTTGCGCTCGGTGCCGGCGGCGGCTCGCTCGCGAGCGCGCTCCGCGAAATCGCGCAGGTCGGCGCCGCCGCAGAAATGTTTGCCGGCGCCAGTGAGGATGACGACGCGGTAGTCGGCGTCCGCTTCCACTTCCTCCATCGCGCTGACAACTTCGCGCATGAGCTGGAGGCTTATCGTGTTCGCGCGATCGGGACGATTCAGCGTCAGGTAACCGATTCCTTCCTTGCGCTCGAGAATTATCGTTTCGTATTTCATGGCGTTCCCCATCTTATGAGCATCGGCTACATCGCGAACGAATAGCCGCCGTTGACTGGAATTGTTTGCCCGGTGATCCAGCTTGACGCGTCGGAGCTGAGAAACAGGATCATGTTGGCCGCGTCTTCCGGTTCGCCGACGCGTTTGATCTGGTAGACCTTCAACATTTTCTTGATTGCTTCGGGATCCGATGTGGTGCGCTCGATGGCAGGCGTGCGCGTCGCGCCGAGCGCTACACAGTTGGCGGTGATTCCCGCGCGGCCGAGGTCCTTCGCGACGGCCCGCATGAAGCCCGCGGCACCCGCCTTGGCGCCCGAGTAAATCTCGAGGTGAGGCTCGCCTACCCGGCCCGCGTCGGAAATGACAGTCACGATTTTGCCGTACTTGTTCGCGATCATTGCGGGTCCTGCAACTCGCACGCAGTTCAGCACGCCGAAGAGATTGGTGCCGAGAAACGGCTCCCAGTCTTTGGGCTCCTGCTCCCAGAATGGTTTGCGCGCGACGGCGCTCGGATCGGCGCCGGCGTTGCCCGCGTTGTTCACCAGGAGATCGACTTTGCCGAATGCTGATCGCGCTTTTTCAAACATCGCAGTGACCGACGCAAAGTTAGTCACGTCGCATTGTGCCGCGACGGCTTTGACGCCGAGCTTTTCCACTTCGGCCGCAACCGACTCAGCGCGCTCGAGGCGGAAATCGTTGACGACCACGCCGCCGGCGTTGTTCTCCGCGAAGCGAAGCGCGACCGCGCGTCCCACGCCCTGTCCTGCGCCCGTAACCAGACCAACGCGTCCCTTGAGATCGAGGATGTTAGCGTTCAAGTTTTTCCTCCGTGTGTTTTGCGGCTAGGCAAGCACTCCGGCCTCGCCCAATTGTGCGATCTCGACTGCCGACATTCCCAAAACAGTCGCCAGCACTTCCTTCGTATGCTCTCCGATTCGCGGCCCCCGCCGAGTCGCAGCCATGGCCGTTCGATCGAGGGAGAAGCGCGGCCCTTCGATGTCGGCCTCGCCGAAAACCGGATCGTTAATTTTGTTGAGGTGCCGCGCTTCGAGAAGATCGGCATCGCGCACGAGGTCTCCACTTGCGCTCACTACATGAGACGGCACTGCCGCCTGCCGCCGCCTGCAGGCGATGCTCGACAGCTTGCGTTTCTTGTTTCTGCGTCCACGACGCGATCGCAGCGTCCAGCTCAACGCGATTTCGCAGCCGCCCGATTATCGTGTCGAATTTTCCGTCGCGCAGATCTCCGCCGATCACAACGCGCAACGCCTCCCAGGCTGTTGGAGCCGACGCGTCGATCGCGATCCATCGATCCGCGCCGGCACATGGAAATAAACCCTGCGGCGCTTGCAGCGGCGATCCCGCGACGCCGCGACGTTCCGGAATCGTGCCGTTCGCGGCGTATTCGTAATATGCGGGCAGCATGAACTGGATCCCCGCTTCGGCCTGCGCGACATCGATATAGCATCCCTTGCCCGTGCGCGATCGGCGATGGAGCGCCGCCAGGATACTCGCGACGATGAACCTCGGCGTCACCGCGTCCGTCCATGGACCCCA
>JBEKLS010000035.1:0-31945 GCA_050010075.1 Binatus sp. (SeqCode)
GGATTGATCGCAGCGTCTGCGCGGCTCGCGGTCGCCCAGCAAGCCGATGACAACGACGCCGGCATGCAGATCCTGGTTTCGCCGTCGGCGGTCCTTTCAGCACATCGCGTAAAAGAATTACCGCTCGACGTGGCCGGATGCTGGAGCGGCGAAACCGAGGACGATGGTAGCCGCAATGGCGAGGGCTTTATCTTCTTCGTGCAGAAGGGCAAGAAAGCCGTCAAAGGGACCAACTTCGGAATTACAATTGGCAGCGCGACAGGTTTGGCTCCAATCACGGGCAAAGTGACCGTTAAGTCGTTTTTTCTCAAAGCGAAGGAGAAAAAGTGCGTGGTTTCTTTCGTCGGACAAATGCCGAATGAAGCTTTGGTCGGCAGCTACAGTATCAAGAACTGCGGATCGATAAATCTCGAGGGCACTTTCGTCTACGATTTCGACCCGACCGGCGAATCCTGCGGTCCATAGATCAGCGGCGGGCACGGCGGCCCGCCCCACTGGCATCCGAGATATGATTTTCCGGGCTTGATCGCGATGCGCACCCAAACGAAGATGCCAGCATGATGCGACGAGATATTTTTACCGAAGAGCACGAGATGTTCCGCGCGCAGGTGCGCCGCTTCGTCGATTCCGAGATCGAGCCGAAGGTCGCCGAATGGAATCGCGCCGGGATGAGCGATCGCGCGAGCTGGCGCAAGATGGGCGAGGCCGGCTTCCTCGGCGCCAACGCGCCGGCCGAATACGGCGGCGGCGGCGTGGATTTCATCTACGACGCTATCGTGATGGAAGAGCTGTCGCGCGTGCGCGCGCACGGCCTGATGATGTCGCTGCATTCAGACATTTGCATGCCGTACATCGCGAGCTTCGGCAACGAGGAGCAGAAGCGCCGCTACCTGCCCGGCGCTATCAGCGGCGAGACCATCCTTGCGATCGCGATGACCGAGCCGGGCACCGGCTCCGATCTCGCCGCGGTGCAAACGACCGCGCGCCGCGATGGCGACCATTACGTGATCAACGGCTCGAAGATTTTTATTTCCAACGGCCAGATCGCCGATCTCGTCATCGTCGTCTGCAAGACCGACCCCAAGGCCAACCCGCCCCATAAAGGCGTAAGCCTGATGCTGGTCGATGCGAGTGCACCCGGCTTCATCCGCGGGCGCAAGCTCGACAAGCTCGGCCTTCGCGGACAGGACACCAGCGAGTTGTTCTTCGAGGACTGCCGGGTCCCCGCCGGCAACCTGCTTGGCAAGGAAGGCACGGGATTCAAAATGCTGATGGAGAAGCTGCAGCAGGAGCGGCTATGCATCGGGGTTGGCTCGATGGCCAGTTGCCGGCGAACGCTCGAGGACACGATCGCGTATTGCAAGAACCGGCGCGCGTTCGGACAGCCGATCGCGGAATTTCAAAATACGCAGTTCAAGCTCGCCGAGATGATGACCGAAGTCGAGGTCGGTCAGGCCTTCGTCGACAAGCTGCTGCAAGCGCACGTCCGCGGTGACGACATAGTAGCTGAAGTCAGCATGGCAAAATGGTGGACCACCGAGCTGCAGAAGCGCCTGACGAGCCAATGCCTGCAACTACACGGCGGCTACGGCTTCATGATGGAGTATCCGGTCTCGACCGACTACGCAGACGCCGCTGTTCAATCGATCTACGCGGGCACCAACGAAATCATGAAGGTGATAATCGCGCGCCGAATGGGCCTCGAAACCCGCAAGTAGTGGTATTCGCGATTGTTCCCCTTCCCGCGCAGGAAGGGGTTAAAGGTTAGGTTGCTTGCATCGTTTGCAATGCCGGCGCATCGGGGTTCCGTGTCATTCTAGAGCGAAGCGAACAATCCCGGAGCTATGCATGTCGCAGCAAACGCGCGGAAGGACATCCTGGAATTAGGACCCTCACCCGCGCCTCTGGCGCGGCCTCTCCCTGACAGGGAGAGGCTGGGAAAAGCCCTGCGGCTGGGCCGATACTTCGGGACCTCGCCGCAGTTCTGGATCAATCTGCAGGCGCGCAACGATTTGGAGAGCGCCAAGGACAAGCTGGCGACGAGGATCGAACGCGAAGTTCGCCCTCGCGAACGAGCGGCGTGAGCAGAGCCTCAAGGACTACCCCGCCACTTTCGGTGCCAATCGAACTATCGCTATGGCGATGGTAAGCTTTTTCTTTTGGCTCGCCTGCCGGGTCCGGACTACTCGCGATGCGTCTCCGCTGCAAAACCTTGATCCAATCAGCCGGCATACGCCTTGGAGTTGCGGGCGTGTTGGCGATCGTGATGGCAATTGCGAACGCGCCCGCATTTGCGCAGAGTTCGAAGCCTGCGACCAGCTCGCAGTCGGCGTCGGCGGCGCCGTCGATGGCGGCGGCATCCTCCGCTGCCGCGAGCGCAGCGGCGCAGCCCTCGGCTGCGGCGAGTCCGGCGGCGGCGAGCACAGCGCCGGCACTCGATGCGCATGGCGTCATCCTGTACCTGAGCGATGTGATCAACTGGTACGGGCATCTCGGCGTCGAGGCGCAGCTAGTGCGCGAACCCGACGAGACGCTTTTCTTCGCTGATGACCGCCAGACTGCCGGCGAAGTCTTGAAGCTCGGATTCGACTACGCGCGCGCGCAGGCGGCGTACCTCGCCAAGGTCAACCCTGTCGCTGGCGCCGCGACCTCTGTCCAAGCTGCGGGCACCCCCGGCGCCACCGAACTGGGCAACATTATCCATACACTGACGACGCTGGACGCCGCCGCGAACAAGCTCCGCGCGCGTATCCTGGATTTGCAGTCGCAGCTCGCCAAGGCGCCGGCCGCCAAGCGCACCGCGATCGCAGCCGAGATTGAGGGCGCACAGAACGAACTCGATTTGAACCAGGCGCGCGTCGAAGCGCTCAACGCGCTCAAGCAGTACGAGAGCGGCAGCGCATCGTCCGATCAGACCAGCGGGCTGACCAGTCAAATCGACGAGCTCGATCATTCGATCTCCGACAGCAGCAAGAAGGGGCCGCCCGTCCTCGGCGATGCGGCGCTCGCGGCGACACCCGAGCCTTCCGGGATTCTTGGCCTCATCACGGAACTTTTCTCGCTCAGCAACAAGCTCGACTCCCTCGACCAGAACCGCGCGCTCGCTCAAGCGCTGTCCGCCCGCGCCGCCGGCATCCGCAAAGCGATCATCAACCAGATCACGAGCCTCGACGCGCAGGGTACCGCGCTCGCGCAGGGCGCCGGCGCCGCCGACATAGCAGGGCTTAAGAATCGCAAGCAGGCGTTCGAGAACCTGCTCGACCAGCACAAGCTCCTGAGCGCATCCGCACTGCCGCTCAGTAAGCAGATCGTGCTGCTGGGCATTTACTCGAACAACGTGGGCAGATGGCACGACGCGACCAACCAGCGTTGGAACAAGCAATTTCACAGCCTTCTGTTCCGGCTGATCGTCCTCGCCGTTTCCTTGCTGGTGATTTTCGCTGGCTCGATCGTGTGGCGCTGGCTGACCAATCGCTACGTGAAGGACATTCGCCGCCGCGGCCAGGTGATGGCGGCGCGCCGCCTCGTGCTCGGCATCCTGGTCGTGATCGTCGTGATGATCAATTTTTCCGACGAGCTCGGCTCAGCCGCCACGGTCGTGGGATTCGCCGCCGCCGGAATCGCGGTTGCGCTGCAGAATGTCATTCTGTCGATCGCCGGCTACTTCTTCCTGATCGGACGATTCGGAATCAAGGCCGGCGACCGTGTCCAAATCGGCGGCGTGACCGGCGATGTGATCGATATTGGGCTGGTGAAAATCTCGCTGATGGAACTGGGCGGGACCGGGACACATCGCGAGCCTACCGGCCGCGTCGCAGTATTCTCCAACGCGATCGTGTTTCAGCCGTCAGGCAACTTCTTCAAGCAGGCGCCGGGCACCAGCTTCGTGTGGAACGAAGTGCGGCTTACGCTCGCGCCTGACGTCGATTACCGGCTGGCCGAGAAGCGCCTGCTCGACGCCGTCGACGAGGTGTTCGCACGCTATCGCGACCGCGTGATGCGCGACTACCGGCATCTCGAGCGCGACCTCAACGTGATGCTCGAGACGCCCAAGCCGCAGAGCCGCCTGCACTTGAGCCAGGCGGGACTGGAAATAGTCATTCGCTATCCTGCCGAGACTTACACCGCGCCGCAAATCACCGACGAAATTTCGCGCCGCGTGCTCGACGCGATCAATCGCGAGCCCAGCCTGCGCATGGCGCCGCAGGGTACCGCTAACATCCAGGCGCAAGTTCCGCCGACCGAAACTGCCGGCGACGAGAGCATCGTGGACGGAGCCGATCATCCGGCCGCCGACGGGCAAGCGACCGCCGCTGCTGCCGGCGCCGATGCGACCGAAGAAAAGCCCGCCGGCGCCACGCGCGCGAATAAGTAGATTTTACGAGATCGCCCGCGAGGCGAGCTTGATCTTACGCCGCGTGGGTTCCCGCGACGCTGTCCACGATGTCGGCCACTTCGGGAATCCGATAGCGCTCGCCGTTGTACGCCTTGTACATCAGGAACAGCCAGTACACCGCCAGCGCGATGTCTATCAGGGTCAGGATGAAATTGAGCAGCGCGCCCAATCCATGCGGCAGCACCGCGATGAAGACGCCGAACACGACTGCAATCGCGAACCACGCCACCGAGAAGCCAATCGACTGGCGCGCGTGAAAGCGGATGAAGTCGTCCTGGTTGTAGGGCTCGAGATAGAGAAAAATCAGGCCGGTGACGAAGCCCAGCAGGTATGTCAGCGCCGCAATCACATTGGCTTGCGGTCTTCGGGTCTCGCCGTCCATCGCGAATCCTCCTTCTCGCCGCGAACGATCATCTGAAACGATCGTCAGCCACTAATTTGTAGTCGAACGAGTCGGGGGATCGCAATGCGCTTTGATGCAGCGCGCGCACTGCGGCAGTACGGGTGCAGATCGCGCTAATGCGGCAACCGATTTTTCACCGCTTCGAGACGATCCAGCGCCTCCGTCGCATTGCGCTCCGTCTCGACCACTTCGAGCTGCGCACGCACGCGGCTGGCGAGCTGGCGCCGGAATACCGGCTTGGCCAGGAAGTCGCTGACCCCGAGCCGCATCCCTTCCGCCCGCGCGTCGAGGTCGTCACGAGCTGTGATCATGATGATAGGAATTTCCGCGGTCTCGGGATCGTCTCTGAGCGCCTTGACGACCGCGAAGCCGTCCATATCGGGCATCATCAGATCGAGCAGGATCACATCGACTTCGTTTTCATGTACCAGTTTGAGACACTGTGCGCCGGAGTTGGCCTCTATTGCGACAAAGCCCTCGCGCTGAAGATGGCGCGCGAGAATCGCGACCGTGTCCTGGTCGTCATCGACCACCATTATTTGAGGCGGCTTAATCGCTTCATCCATACAAATTCCTTGCGCGCCTAGCCTTCGTCGCCTTCGTCCGCGGATGTCGTTGCTATCACGCCGCAGCGCCTCAGCTTGGCGGAAAAGGTCGTCCGCTTGAGTCCGAGTAACCGCGCCGCCGCCTGTTTATTGCCACCGGTCTGCTTGAGCGCGTCGTTAATCAATCTTCCTTCCAATTCCCGTACCAAGCTGTTGAGGTTCACCCCCCCTTCGCTCAGTTTGACCGTGATCGGCGCCGTTGCGGGCCGCGAGTGCGCCGTCAGGTTGTCGGGCAAAATCGACGGATCGATGACCGAGCCCTCGCACATGATCGCAAGCCGCTCGATCAGGTTTTCGAGTTCGCGCACGTTGCCCGGCCAATCGTACGACCATAGCGCCACCATCGCCTCGCGGCTGATAGTGATCTCGCGCCCCGGCGGACGATCGCGCACGCGCTGCAAAAAATGCTCCGCGAGCAGGGGAATGTCCGAGCGCCGTTCGCGCACCGCCACAATCCTGATCGGCACCACCTGCAGCCGATAAAAGAGGTCCTCGCGAAACGCGCCCTTCGCAACTGCCGCCGCCAGGTCAACGTTGCTCGCCGCGATCACGCGCACATCCACCCGGGTCGCGCGGTCGGCGCCGACCGCGCGCACTACGCCGTCTTCGAGCACGCGCAAGAGTTTCGCCTGCAACGCCCCCGGCATCTCACCGATCTCGTCCAGAAAGATCGTGCCGCGATCCGCCGTCGTCAGCAGTCCGTGACGCATACCCGCCGCGCCGGTGAACGCGCCGCGCTCATGACCAAACATTTCCGACTCGATCAGTTCATGCGGAATCGCCGCGCAGTTCACCGGCACGAACGGTTGGTGGTTGCGCGAGGACGACGAATGGATGGCCTGCGCCACCACTTCCTTGCCGGTCCCGCTCTCGCCCGTGATCAGCACCGTCGCTTCGGTCGGCGCGACGCGCTCGATCAGCGCGCGCAGTTTCACGATCGCGGGATGCTCACCGACGAGCGCCTGCATGACTGAGCACGTCGCGTCGGTCTCTGCTAGTTTCGGCTGCAATGCGATCCCCGTCTTCACTCCGTAACCTGCGCTCGCGCGCCAGGCCACCGCGTTACGTGCCGAATCGTCTCATGTCGCGCGAGTAGTTGACAGGAAGATGACTGCCAGTGAGCAGCATAGACAAAGCAAGCAGCGGTTATGGTTACGAAGAGAACGAGATCAAGAGAGCGAGATCAGTTGTTGCCGGTCGAATTGCGGTAGTGCGCGGACTGCCCCGGTCCCTCGGCCACCGAGATTTCCATCGTGGTGACTTCGCTCAGCGCGCCGCGCGCATTCAGCGCCGCCGCCAGCTCGTCCCAGATGTAGCGTGCGAGTTCTTCCGCTGAACTATGCGCGATCGGCACGATACACACGTCCGCGGCTGGCAGCACGAACTCGTCGTTCTCGTATCGGATTCGCACGGCGCCATTCTTTGATTTGTCGATCGTCAGGCAATCGCTGTTGCCGGGGACGATCGTGCGCTCGTCCAGCCGATCGACGATTTCCTTGGTGAGCTTTTTGATTAACCCGAAATCGATCACGTAGCCGGTCTTCGCCAGCCGCCCTTCGAGGTACACGCCGACCTGGTAATTGTGGCCGTGCAGCGGTTCGCGGAAGCCGGGGTAGGCGATAAAATGCGCCGCCGAAAATTTCAGATTCTCCTTCGCAACATGAATTGAAAATTTCGCAGCCATCGTCTTTGCCCTATCACTATACAACGCCCGCCAGCTTTAGCAGCGCCGCGAAACCCGAGGCTCGCGGCGAAGATACCGGGAAGCGCTCGCCATAGCGGGCCAAGTCGATCGATGTCGCCGCGAAGAACCGTTCGCGTTCGCCCGACGCTATAGGCCCAAGATGAGCCGCCAGCTCGCGCGCCCAGGCAGCCTCGGCGTCGAATCCCGCCGCGAGATCGCCAACGTCGAGGCCATGCAATCCGCCGAGAATACACTCGGCGGAATATCCAATCTGCCCCGCCCGATCGAAGTCGGGAAGTTCGACGCGCAACGACTCCTCGATCGACAGCAGACGGTTCATTCCGAACTCCCGCCGTTTTGAAATGACCTTTGGATCTCCGCTCCCGTCGAAGCCCGAGCCGATCGCAATTACCGCAACGCGGCCATCGTCAATCGCCACGGGATGGAAAATATATCCGGGCGACGTGTATTCGAGCATCGTGCGCAGCGCGATACGATAAGACAGCAAATCGAAATTCGTACCGCGCGCGATCTCCAAAAGGTATTCGCCGAGCGGCTTGCCCGCGCGCTCCGCGATCTCGATCAACCGCACGAACGCATCAGGATCGTATTCCTCGCGGCGTGCAATCAGTGGCGCGCAGTCGCGATCGAAAGTGAGCAGCAAGCCGCCAATCCCACCAACGCCGAATCCAGCGGAAGCCGAGAGCGGCGTCGCCCGATCGATCGGCTCGATATCCATCGCGAGATATTTGCCATGGCTGGAAGGCTTCGCCAGCCCCCGCCGAGCATTGTGAATCGCAACCGGCTGCACATCGCGGGCAACCAGGCGGCTCGCACCCCCGCGCCGCTCAGCCAGCAAGCCATATCCGCTGAGCAACGATCCATATCCAACGACCAGTATTTCGCGATTGTGCAAAATCAAAAGTTACCTACCCTTCCTATATATCCTCCACGTCAGGGTAGTATCTCTCTTCTCCCAGCGAATCGACCGCCGCCCAGAACTCGGGACCGCCCGCCTTCATCGGATCTTCGAGCGCCCATGCCTGCCTCTTGTAGTTCCAGCTCTCCGGGCGCAGGCGCTTGGCTTCCTCGAAATATTTCTTCGCCGCCTCCGCGTGCCCATTTTCGAACAGAAATTCGCCGAGCCTGAAATTCGCGGCCGCCCGAACCTGCGAGTCGTCCGGCGTATGCATTCGCTTGAGCACATCCGCCTCTCCGAGCGCGAACCGGCTAGCCGATCCATTCGCCACCCAATCACGGATCGCGTCGAGGTACGCTTGGCGCCGTGCCTGCAGCTCGTTCATCGCGTCGGCGGGAATCGAAAAGTTCGTCCGGTCCATCTTGCGGAATGCGTCCATCGTGCCGGCGGGCTCGCTCGGACGAACTATTTTGCCGCGCTCGTCGATCCAGACGGCAGTAGGAACATTAACCATGTCGTAAAGCTCGGCCACGAGATGCCTCCGATCGATCAGGGACGGATAGGTGGATTTGGCAGCTTTGATCCACGGCTCGGTCACGGCATTTCCGCCGCTGTCGAATGCGATCGCAATCGGGATGAATCCTTTCGGTCCCAGTTCTTCGTAGAGGGCCTGCCAAACTGGCAGGTCAAAGCGGCATCCTCACCACGAGGCCCATGAAACGACGAAAACTTTCTTGCCGCGATAGTCGGACAGCGAATGCATTCTGCCGTCGAGGTCGGGCAGGCTGAAGTCGGGTGCGTCGAGCGAGGTCAGCATCCGTTTTCTCTCCGCGGCAGCTTCGCCGAAGCACCAGGCGTTGAACTCCGCGTCCGTCACCACCGGCTGCCCGAGAAGATTCGCCAGCGCCGCCAGATTGTAACGCCCATTCGCGACGAACTCGCTTTCGTGGGCCGGCGGCACCGGCACGCAGACGTCGTCCTTGCAAAATCCTTGCGGTTTGAACTCCCATCCGCTGACGCGCTTGAGGTCGTCACCGCCAAGCCACAACCCGCCGCTCGTCCCGTCCGCATCGACGCCGGCATTCACGCGTTCGCCATAGATAATGTCGAGAGCCATAGGCAATTAACCTCGCGCCAGGAATTTCACCATAAACCCACTTCAGTCACCAATCGTCTTAATACCGGGTGCAGGGGTCACCCCTGCCCAAGGAGGTGCGGAACCCACGGAGGGTTCCGCATTAAATCAATTTCCTAAATCCACAAGATCGCGCCACCAGCAGGCCGCCCAGTGCTCTCCCTTACCGCCCGCACATAGAACCTGATCTGCGCGCGATATTCGTCGAGCCTCCCCGCGACCTCGACATCGGTCTTGAAATCGACCACCGTCCACACCGCGCCGTCATCGGTATTCTCCGCGAACGCCAGGTCCGCGATTCCCTCGACCGCGGTGCCGTCTTCGAGCCGTAGAATCAGCGGGCATTCGCGCACGATCGTTGGCGCTGCTTTGGCCCGGCGCATGAGCGAAGATTGCAGCGCAGCCTTCACCGCATTCACCGCCGCAGCGACTTCGTCGTCCGGCGCGCCGATCATCTTGGCCGCGCTCGACGCGATCTTGCCGATCTCGTTCGCGCTCGCGTCGAAGGGCGCACGCAGCATCGTCAGATGCACGAGGGTGCCGAAGCGCTTGCCATGAGGCCGGCCGCGATCGCGACGCGTTTCTTCGATCGCAATTGCTTCTGCCGACGCCGGTGCATCCGCCGGCGCTGCGAGTGCAAGCTCGGTCGCGGTGGCGATATTTATTCCCGGCGTCATCCCCGCCGCGAGCATCGCCGCCCGGCTCGCGCTCCATTGTTCATGCAGCTTGACGCCGCGATCCGACACGAGCTTGTTCTCGTCGGCCTGCAGCAGCTTGTCCTGCCGCAGCCCCATCTTCTCCTCGACGTTGAGGATGAGCAGCCGCGGATCCCACCAGACCACCTGATGCGTTCCGTGTTGCGTGCGATGTAATCCGGGAGCCACCGCTTTCATTTTGCCTGGCGCTTTCGGCGGCCGTGTCAGCACGCTGTCGTCGCCGAATTCGGGACATCCGGCAGGATGCGTCGATTCCGGCGCACGCCTTTCGGTCTGCGGTGGATATACAACGGGATTCAGCCGCGCGAGCCAGCCATCGCTCTCCTCGTCGCCGACCGCGGGCACGACGATCAAATCGCGCGCGCGCGTCGCGGCGACGTACAGCAGCCGCACCGCTTCCTCCTCGTCGCGCTCATGCTCTTTCGCCTGATGCTCCTGCAGCTCGCGCGGCGCGCATCCCGCAAGTTCCATCGCGGCCAGCTTCGACGCCGGCTCGATATATCGCGATGCGCCCGCGCGCGTTTCGTTGCACGTGATATCGGCCAGGATGACGACCGGGAACTCGAGGCCTTTCGCGCGATGCACCGTCATAATCCGCACGCCCTCGGTCCCTTCCTCGACGATCGGAATTTCGCTCGCCTCGTCGCGTTCGGCGCGCGCTTCGAGCTCATCGACGAACGCGCGGAACGACGTCGTACCGCCGCGCGCTTCGTAGCGCCGCGCCTGGTCCATGATTCGCATGATATTCGCGAGCGCCTGCTCGCCCGTCGGCCAGATCGCGAATCCCGCATGCGCGCGCG
Organism: Binatus sp. (SeqCode); assembly: GCA_050010075.1. GTDB lineage: Bacteria > Desulfobacterota > Binatia > Binatales > Binataceae > Binatus. Next base: position 10,659 of record JBEKLS010000035.1, read on the forward strand.
TCTGCGCCAGCAGCATCGCCAGCGTCTCGGCGATCGGACGGCGATTTCGACCGCGATGAAGATTCTTGATGATGTCGAGGGCGCCCTTAACGTCCTTCAGACTGTCGGGAATATCGTCGGGCAGCTTGCGAAACGGATGTAGGCTGCCAAGCGTCATGCGAAATTCGAGCAGCGCCGCATCCGACAGCGCGAAGACAGGCCCGCGCAGGGCAGCGAACACCGTCAACTCATCATCGGGCCGCTCGATCGCGCCCAGTAGGTTGCGCACCGCGATCACTTCTTCGCGCTCGTTGAACGATCCGCCCTTCACCAGCACGTGCGGCAGATGCCGCGCTTCGAGCGCGCGCAGATAGGGCCGCGTCACGTCGCGCCCGAACGAATTCATACGGCGAAACAGGATGCAGATATGGCGCGGGCGAATCGGTACGCGCTCGTCCGGCTTCTCGCGCTCGGTCACCGTCCAGCCGCTTTCATGCACCAGCCATCGCGCGTACGCGGCAATCGCCTCGGGAATCGACTCGTCGATTTTCCAATTCACGACGCGACCGAAATCGCCGTACGGCTCCGGCACCGGCAGCACCACGATCGACGGCTGCGTTCCCGGCTCGGCACGATACGGCGTCAGCGGCGCGTACACCGGCTGGGTGCGCGATTCCTCGCTCATCAGCGGCGCCAACGCGGCGTTGACCATCGTCTGAATCGCGGGCGTCGCGCGAAAGCTGACCGTCAGATGCGCCAACTCCGCGCCATGCATCAGCAGGATTTGCTTGACGCCCTGATAGAGCGAAACGTCGGCACGCCGAAAACGATAAATCGACTGTTTCGGATCGCCGACGATAAACAATTTCCCGGGAATCGGCTTGACCTTGAGCCAGTTGGTCTCCGCAGGATCGGCCGACGATAGCAGCAGCAATATCTCAGCTTGCAGCGGATCTGTGTCCTGGAATTCATCGACGAAAATATGCGTGAAGCGATTCTGCAGTTCAGCGCGAACCGCCGGATTGTCGCGAACCAGGTTGCGCGCGACCAGTAGCAGGTCAAGGAAGTCCAGCCGCCCGGCGCGCCGCTTGATTTCTTCGTATATGGCGACGATCGGCCACAACTCGTCGCGCAGCAGCGGCGCCAGGTTCGCCCCCGCATCGTCGCGGAACTTCTTCAACCGATCGTGCAGCGCGGCGCGCCGCCGGAAGACTTCCTCGCGCTCGACCTCGCCATAGCCGCCGCCGTAGCCCTTCCAATCCCAGCGCCGACCCGTACTGAGCCCGACCAGCACCGACTCGAGCGCATCGTAGTCGCGTCCGCGCACCGCCTCCAGTCGCGTCGCCTCGGACACCGGCCGCGCAATCGCGGCGAGGCCCTTCGCCAGCCAGTCGTCATCTTCACCAAGTTCGGAAAGTTTGCCCAGCGCTTCGACTTCGGCGATTATCGCGTCTATCTCGGCGTCGCGGTCGAACGGCGAATGCATCCACGGCGAATCGAAGTCGCGCCAGTTCATCAGCTCGAGCGCCGCCCGGCGCGCAATCGCGCGCGGCCCCGTGCGCGACGACAAATCGCGCCGCCGCAGCAGCCGCCGCATTCCTTCGCCCGGATCGTCGAGGATCTTCTCGAACCATCGCTCGAACGCCGCGTCAAACATCTCGCCCGCCACGTCCTCGGGCGCAACTTCGAACATCGGATCGACGCGCGCCTCGACCGGCCGCTCGCGCAGCAGGTCGGCGCAGAACGAATGAATCGTTCCGATGCGCGCTTCCTCGAGTTGCTTCAGCGCCAGGTCGAATCGCGCGCGCCCGTCGCTTGCAGGTTCCGTGTTCTGCCGCGCGCGTTCGATTTCCGCGCGCAGCCGCAGCTTCAGTTCGCCGGCCGCCTTCTCGGTGAATGTCACGGCGACGATTCGCGCCAGCTCGCCGCGCCCCGATCCGATCACCGACACGATCCGATTCACCAGCGCCGTGGTCTTGCCGGTGCCGGCCGCCGCCTCGATCACGAGCGTGACATCGAGGTCGTCGCGAATCCGATCGCGCACCGCCTGATCGGATATGACTGTCGGATTCATCAGCGTCATCGCATATCGCGCAGCCGCGTCAGCGGCTCGAGCCGCGGCTTCGGTTTGATTTTCGAGCGCCGCTCCTCGTACGGGCCGCAGACGCGCTTGTAGTCGCACCATTCGCACTCGCGCGCGTCCGGCGCGGCCGGTAAAAATCCCTGCTCGAGCGACTGCTTGAGGATCGCGACGAATTTTCGCGCCGCTTCGCGCGCCTCGTCATTGATCTCGACCACGCGTTCTTCGTAGCCGCCGGCCGCCGTGCAGTAGTAAAGCCGCCCGGCGTAGATTTTCTCGCGCAGCACGCTCTCCGCCGCCAGCGCGTACAGAACCGGCTGCAGCGTTTTGCCGCCACCTATCACGAAGTCCTTCTCCGCGCGTACTTTCCCGGTTTTGTGATCGGTTACGCGAATTCGCCCGGCCGCGTCGCGCTCGAGCAAATCGATAGAGCCGCGCAGGCTCAAGCCGCCGTCTATCGCGACCGGATCGGCCGAGCTATGCGGGTCCGCCTGCGCCCGTTCGCTCAGTCCGAAGCCAAGCTCGAACCATTCGGGCCGCCAATGCTCCGGGTCGTCGGCCGCGCGCCGCATCCACTCGCGCAAGTCGGCGCGGATACCTTCGATGCCGTCGAGCCACACGCGCTCGATCGCCGGCGCGAGCTCGTCATGCATTCGCGCGGCAACTTCGTCGAGCTTCTCGTCGAGCAACCCCGACGCGTCATCCAAATCGTCACGCGTGACCGGCAGCACGTCGAGCTCGCGCAGCGCGGACAGGATTTCATACTGCACCTCGGCGAACAGGCCGCCGCGCGTAAGCGGATCGAGCGTCTCGATCGCCTCAGGTTCCTCGCGCGGCTCCAGCCGATGGACCGCTTGCAGAAAGAAACGATATGGGCACGCCGCGAAATTCTGCAGCGCAGTCGGCGAGTATGAGCGCGCACTCAGTTGATGCTTCCCCAACGCCGCCAGCGCCGCTGCGTCGGGATCGACGAGCCCGTCCGCCGGCGTCCATCGCCTAAGCCATCGCCTTGCGCGCGCGCGCAGTGCCCTTCCGAGATGCACATTGGCGCCGAGCAGGTAGTTCGCCGCGCCGGTCGTCTCGTCCGGATTCTTGTCGACCAGCTTGTCGAGCACCGCCAGATCGAATTCCGCGTCGTCGATCGCGTCGGCAGGATTCGCGGGCGCGGGCCATGAAAGCCGCGTCACCGGCTGCGACGCCGCGCGACTAGCCAGCTCGTCGAAGCCGGGCAAGCGGCCCTCGGCCGCGCGCAGAATCTCAAGTGCATAAAATGACGGTACGCGCGGACGACCCTGGTCGAGATCGACGCGTGGATATGAAAACATCGCGCGCTCGCGCGCCGCGCCCGCCGCTATTCGCAACGCGAGCCGCTCCGCACCGACGCGCCGTTCATTGCGCGCAAGATACGGACTCAGCAGCGCGCGCGCCGCATCGGACAGAATCGGATCCTCGGTGAGCTTGCGCGGAAACATGCGCTCCGCAAGCCCGGGGACGATGACGACGTCGAACTCCATCCCGCGCGCGCGACTCGGCGGCGCGACGAACACGGCGCCGTAGCGGCGAGCGCGCGGCGGCGCCTCGAGCCGACCGAGCCTTTCGTTCAGCACCAGGCGCACCTCGTCAAGTCCGACCGGACCGACGGGCGCCATCGGCTCGAGCTCCGCCAGCGCGGCGAGAACCGGATCGCGATCGCGAATCGCCAGCTCAACCAGCGCGCGCAGAAACTTCAGCCAGTCACCCCAGCTCGCATCGCGCGGCTGCGCCTCGAGCATCGAGAGAATCGGCATCGCCACTTCGCCAAGATGCGCGAGGTCGAGGATTCGCCGCTCCAGGCCCGCCAGATGCGCGTCGTCGTCGGCAATTTCATTGCGCCGCTCCTTGAGCTCATTGCCCAGACCCGCGAGCCGTTTGCGCCATCGCTCGGCGCTGCCGATTACGGCCGCATCGACTAGCAGCCGCTCCCATCGCCACGGCGCCCGCGCCGTTCCATCGATCACCGGCACCGGATCGGAAACGTCGAGGTCGGCAACTGGAGTGTCGTTGCGCTCAACTTCAAGGTCAGATTCCAACGGCGCTGGCACCAGTTCCGCGTCGGGGCTGATCGCCGGCTCGTCCTCGCTCTGACGATCGGCGTCGGGCACTTGCGCGAGCGAAAGGTACTCCGCGAATCGGCGCGCCGACAGATTTTCCGAAGCGCAGGCGAGTAACGCGAGCAGCGCGCGTCCTCCCGGCTCCGGCCGCCGCGTGCCGCGCGCAAAGTAGGCGGGTACGTCGGCACGGGCCAGCGCTTCCTGCAGATACGGCGCGTAGCGAACGGGGTCATGCAGCAGCACGGCGATTCGATCGAACGGCACGCCGCGCCGCGCCTCGGTGGCGATTCGCCGCGCGATCTCGACGCACTCGTGCATCTCGCCGGGCGCCGAAATCACCGTCACGGTTTCATCCACGGCGCGCTCGGGCGGCGCGGTATCGGCGAACAGATGTGTCTGCAGACGCTCGAGCGAAGGCGCGATGCTCTCATCGGCAGTTGGTGACGACGCAGTCGCGCGCACGCCGAGCGCATCTTCAAGAATCGTTTGCACGGGCGAGTCGCCGGCGGGAATCGTCGCAAGAATCGACGGCGAACGCGCGGCGAGCGCCGCAATAAAGTCGCGGTCGAGCGCGCTGTCCACCGATGGATCGAGCAGCAGTATCGGCAGCCCGACGAAGCGCGGCGGTTCGCTCGCGCGCGCGGCACGGGTCGCGACTTTCAGCATTCCCGCGCGATCAATCAGCTTTGCTTCGGCCAGCTCGGCGTCGAACTGCGCAAGCGTTGCGGCAATCGCCTCGCCGGCGCCGCCCAGCGCGCGCAGCTCGTCGGTGCCAATGTCGTTCCAGCGCAGCTCGATCAACGTTCGCGCCAGCGCGCGCGAGAACCCGGGCAGTTTCAGCACCGGCTCGAAATACGCAAGCGCTCCCGATGGCGCGAGGCGAAAGACCGCGCGTGCGGCGACCGCCTCGGCGGCGAGTCCGTCTGCGGGCGCGAGTCCAGCTTCGGCGAGTTCCTCGGCGGCAAGCAGGCCGACCAGCCGATTGAGCGTCAGGCGATGCACGCCGAGCATCGCGCCGCGCGAAACCGCGAACGCGCGCACGAGATCGTCGCCGGCCTCCTTGACCGAGGCGATCACGAGCACTTCGCTCGCCGATGGCTGCGATTCGAGCCATGCGCGGGCGGCGGCGATGCGCGTGGCGGCGCGCTCCGAAATTATGATTTCACGAGAGGCTGGCATCGGCGCGGCGCGACTCGAGGCCGCACCGCATCTCTATCGTCCGCTCCGGCGATCGCGTGTCGCAAGAGCCCGCGCCGCGTGTTTCCACAATCGGACAACGGTTGTCAGGGCGTCCGTCTCAACTCTTCAGCAAGTCCAAGATGCCTTCCTCGATCGATACGCGCGGCTGCCAACCCAGCACCAGCTCGGCTTGCGTGCGGTCCGCGAGCGTGTCGCGCATATCGCCGGCGCGCCCCGGGCGATGTACCGTCTCTCCGCCGATCATCGCCGCGACCCGATTCACGCTCACGTTCTCGCCGCGCCCGATATTCAGCGCGCGTCCATCGGCGAGCTCGCAGTCCATCGCCAGCATGTTCGCCGACACCACGTCGCTCACGTGCGTAAAATCCCGCGTCTGTTCGCCGTCGCCGTGAATATCGAGCGGACGACCCTCGCGCCACGCTTTCAGAAACGCCGCGATCGCGAGCACATACGACCCCTCACTCGGCATTCGCCGACCGTACACGCCGAAGTAGCGCAGCGTGATCGTCTGCATCGCGAACAGCCGATGGAACATGCGCGTGTACTGCTCGCCGACATACTTTTGCAGTGCGTAGGGATTCAGCGGATTCGCCGTCATCGTCTCGACCAGCGGCATCGTCGCCTGTTCGCCGTACACCGACGATGATCCCGAGTACACCACGCGCCGGACTTTCCTGTCGCGCGCCGCGATCAGTACGTTCAACGTCCCGACTACGTTGGTCATGTGCGTCTCGACCGGCTTCGCAATCGAAAGCGGAATTCGCGGGAGCGCCGCGACGTGGAACACGGTATCAACGCCCTCGAACGCATCGGCGATCGACGATGCGTCGCGGATATCGCCCTCGATCAGCTCGGCCGCGCGGTTCACATACTCGCGCCGGCCGGTGTCGAAGTTGTCGATCACGCGCACGCGATGTCCCGCGGCGAGGAGCGCATCCACCAGGTGCGACCCGATAAAGCCGGCGCCGCCGGTCACCAGCACAAGACGCCCTGACCGTTGCGATTCCGACTCTGTACTCATACTGACAAGTGTTTTGCGAGAGTGGCGCGCGGGCGAATTCCGCAAAATTGCGTGGTTTGCATCGCTAGGATAACTTGTTTCGTTACCTGCATCAAAACAGGCTGCCTACAATGATCACCGATACGCAGCGGATCAAGCTCCTCGAGCAGTTGCTCGCCGAACGAATACTCGTTCTGGACGGCGCGTTCGGTACCTTCGTGCTGGGCGAGAACCTGACCGCCGCTGACTACGGCGGCGCTCGCTACGAAGGCTGCAACGAGAACGTCGTGCGCACGCGGCCGGACCTGATTCGCCGAATGCACGACGGTTTTCTCGAAGTCGGCGCCGACATTATCGAGACCGCGAGTTTTCAGGCCAGTCCCATCGTGCTCGCCGAGTATGGCCTCGAGCAGGACACGCGCGAAATCAACCGTCTCGCCGCGACCCTGGCGCGCGAAGAAGCCGCTCGCTTCAGCACCGCGGACAAGCCGCGCTTTGTCGCGGGTTCGATGGGCCCGACGACCAAGAGCATCTCGGTCACCGGCGGCGTCACGTTCGATCAGATGCGCGACGGCTACCAGGTGCAGGCCGAAGGCTTGATCGAAGGCGGCGCCGACATCCTGCTGCTCGAAACCGTCAACGACACGCTGAACTGCAAAGCCGGCCTGGTCGGCATCGAGGCTGCGATCGCAAAACTCGGCATCGCGCCCGCGGTCGCCGTGTCGGGAACGATCGAGACGATGGGCACTCTGCTCAGCGGCCAGGACATCGAAGCTTTTTACACTTCGCTCGCGCATCGCGAGCTGCTCTGGATGGGACTCAACTGCGCCACTGGCCCCGACTTCATGACCGATCATCTGCGCACCCTGTCAGGCATCTCAAAATTCTTCGTCGCCTGCGTGCCGAACGCAGGTCTACCCGATGAAGAAGGACATTACAATGAGTCGCCCCAGATGCTCGCGGGAAAAATCGCGCGCTTCGCCGAAAACGGTTGGGTCAATCTGGTCGGCGGATGCTGCGGCACGACGCCCGAGCATATCCGACTGCTGGTTGAAGCGGTGGCGGGCAAACGTCCGCGACAGCGCTCGACCGTCAGGCGCTCGGTCGTCTCCGGCATCGAGACGCTTGTCATCGACAACGACACGCGCCCGGTGATCGTCGGCGAGCGCACCAACGTGCTCGGCAGCCGCAAGTTCAAGCGGCTGATCGCCGAGGGCAAGGTCGAAGAAGCCTCCGAAGTTGGGCGCGTGCAGGTGCGCCGCGGCGCGCACATCCTCGACGTATGCCTCCAGGATCCGGATCGCGACGAGATGGCGGACGTCACGCGCTTTCTCGAGATCGAAGTCAAAAAAGTGAAAGTGCCGCTGATGATCGATTCGACCGATCATCGCGTCATCGAAGAATCGCTCAAGCGCACGCCGGGTAAGTCGCTGATCAATTCGATTAACCTCGAAGACGGCGAGGATCGCTTCAAGAAGGTCGTGCCGCTCGCCCGCCGTTTCGGCGCCGCGCTCGTCGTCGGCTGTATCGACGACGACAAGCAGCAGGCGCAGGCCGTTACGCGCGCGCGCAAGCTGCAAGTGGCCGAGCGCTCGTTCAAGCTGCTCACCGAAAAATACGGCGTCGAGCCCGAAGACATCATCTTCGACCCGCTCGTCTTCCCGGTCGGCACCGGCGACAAAAATTATATCGGCTCCGGCATCGAGACCATCGAAGGCATTCGCCTCATCAAGAGCGCGCTACCGGCTTGCAAGACCATCCTCGGCATCTCGAACGTCTCCTTTGGATTGCCCGAGGCGGGCCGCGAAGTGCTGAACGCCGTGATGCTCTATCACTGCGTGCAGGCGGGCCTCGACCTCGCGATCGTCAACTCCGAGAAGCTTCATCGCTATCCGTCGATTCCCGAGGAAGAGCGAAAGCTCGCTGAAGATTTGATCTGGTGGCGCGGCGACGATCCGATCGCGGCGTTTGCCGCGTATTTCCGCGCGCGCAAAAGCACCGTCACCGCCGAAGATCGCAAGTCGCTGCCGCTCGACGATCGCCTCGCGCGCTACATCCTCGAAGGCTCGAAGGACGGCCTCGTCGCCGACCTCGACGAGGCGCTGACGGCTCGCGGCCCGCTCGAAATCATCAACGGCCCGTTGATGAAGGGGATGGACGAGGTCGGCCGGCTGTTCAACGCCAACCAGATGATCGTCGCCGAAGTTTTGCAATCGGCCGAGGCGATGAAGGCCGCCGTTGCGCATCTCGAACCGCACATGCAGAAGTCCGAAAGCGCGACCAAGGGCAAAATTATTCTCGCCACGGTCAAGGGCGACGTTCACGACATCGGCAAGAACCTGGTCGAGATCATTCTCAGCAACAACGGCTACCGCGTCGTCAATCTCGGCATCAAGGTGCCACCCGAGGATCTGATCAAAGCATTCCGCGAGCACGGACCCGATGCGATCGGCCTGTCCGGCCTGCTCGTCAAGTCGGCGCAGATGATGGTCGCGACAGCGCAGGACCTGAAGACCGCGGGCATCGATTGTCCCATCCTGGTCGGCGGCGCCGCGCTCTCGAACCGCTTCACCCGGATGAAAATCGCGCCCGAGTATCCCGGTCTGGTCGCCTACGCCAACGACGCGATGAACGGGCTCGACCTCGCCAATCAGATCATGGACTTCGAGCGGCGCGAATCGCTCAAGCACGTGCTCGCCGAGCAGTCGAAAAAAATGCTCGAGGCCGCGCCAAAGGTCGTTGACGCGCCCGCGGACGCGGCGCCGCGCCGTTCATCGGTGCGTCGCGACGTCGAGATTCCGAAACCGCCCGACCTCAAGACTCACGCCATTCGCAATTATGATCTCGGCGAGATCTTCGAATACATCAACCCCAAGAGTCTCTACTCGAAGCATCTCGGCTTTCAGAATTATGTCGAAGCGTTCGAGGCCGGCGATCCCAAGGCGCGCGAACTCCATGATCGCGTCGAGGAAGTCGCGCAAGAGATTCTCACGCGCACCGACATTTCCGCCAACGCTGTTTTCCGGTTTTTCCCGGCGCAGTCCGACGGCGATCGTAACGTTATGGCGTATTCGCCCGACGGCAAGACGGTGCTCGAGTCGTTCACCTTCGGCCGGCAGAGCGACCCGCCGTATCTATGCCTCGCCGACTACGTCGCCGCGCGCGATTCCGGCCGCACCGACTACCTGTGCATGTTCGTCACGACCATCGGCACCGGCGTGCGCGCGCTCGCCGAGGAATGGAAAAACAAGGGCGACTACCTGCGCTCGCACATCCTGCAGGTGCTCGCGCTCGAGGGCGCCGAGGCGTTCGCCGAGTTGCTGCACGTGAAGATTCGCCAGATGTGGGGAATCGGCGACCCGCCGGGACTGTCGCTCAAGGATCTCGTGCAGGCGCACTATCACGGCAAGCGTTTCTCCTTCGGCTATCCTGCCTGCCCGCGGCTCGAGGATCAGGAGCAGTTGTTCCGCCTGCTCGAGGTCGAGAAAAACGCAATCGGAGTGCAGTTGACCGAAGGCTTTATGATGGATCCTGAAAGCGCCGTCAGCGCCGTCGTCTTCCATCATCCCGAGGCCAAATACTTCAGCCTCTCACCGGGCGACATCGAGCGGCTCGAGCGCGAATTCGAAGCGTCTGCCGTCAAGCGCGCCGCCAGCTAGCCTTCTACTACTTGACGCGCGCGCGATGCTGCGTCGCGCCATTGCGCCCATTGCCGTTGCCGCCATCCACCGCGTGCAGTTCCACCGCCTCCGCTTTTTCGTGCGGCTGATACGCCTCGCATCGAATCATCACCTGCCGATCGCGAGGTCCGTCGAGCTCGACCATGAACACACGCTGCCACGTGCCGAGCGCGAGCCGCCCGTCGATCACCGGAATCGTCTCGCTGGTCGCGAGCAAGAGATGCATCAGGTGCGAATGCGCGTTGGGGCGTTCGTCGGGTGCGATCGGCGGCTTGCGGCGGCTCATGTCGTTGTGGTTATAGCCGCGCTCCGACGGGCACAGTTCGCGCAGCATCGTCTTGAAGTCTTCGAGCAGCAGCTCTTCCGCCTCGTTGATCTTTATCGCCGCCGTCGTGTGCCGCGAGAACACCGTCACCGTGCCGCTGTCGACCGCGTTCACCCGCAGATGCTCGTTGATGCAGTCCGTCAGGTCGATGAATTGAATCGGCTCCGCGGTGTCGATATCCAGAATCGAATCGGACAGCACGACCGAATGCCGCGAGCGGAATGCGCTGGTGCGAAATGTCGCGCGCGCGGAATTAAATTTTTCAGGCATTTCAGTTCCTTCGATGAGATAACGACCGATGAGACTCCGGTTGATCGCTCGTTCATCGTATGCACCGCGCGACGGCGGGAGCAATTAAGATGAACCGTTCTGACCGACTGACCGTGCCTTGGTTAGTCGGTCAAGTTATCTGCGTAACGGAATTTTGCTATTGCGCCTTACCGCGCAGTTCGCGCTCGGCAAGTTCAAGGTCAGCTTCGATCATCAGCTCGGCGAGATTTTCGAACTTCACTTTGGGTTCCCAACCGAGCCGGCGCTTCGCCTTCGAGGCGTCACCGATCAGCAGATCGACTTCGGCCGGACGGAAAAATCGTTCATCGATGTCGACGTGATCCTGCCACTTCAACTTCAGCCGATCGAACACGACTTCGAGAAACTCCTGCACCGGATGCGCCTCGCCGGTCGCGATCACGTAATCGTCCGGCTGCTCCTGCTGCAGCATCAACCACATCGCCTCGACATAGTCGCCGGCGAATCCCCAGTCGCGGCGCGCGTCCAGGTTTCCCAGCGCGAGCTTGTCCTGCAGGCCCAGTTTGATTCGCGTCGCGCTGCGCGTGATCTTGCGCGTGACGAAATTCTCGCCGCGTCTCGGTGACTCGTGGTTGAACAGGATCCCGTTGCAGGCGAACAGATCGTAAGCCTCGCGATAGTTGATCGTCTGCCAGTGCGCATAGACCTTGGCGCATGCGTACGGGCTGCGCGGATGAAACGGCGTCGTCTCACTCTGCGGAGTCTCCGCCACCTTGCCGAACATCTCCGACGATCCCGCCTGGTAGAGTCGCGCCGCCCGTCCGCGCCGCTTGTTGTGATCGCGCAGCGCCTCGAGCAGGCGCAGCGCCCCCAGCCCGACCACGTCGGCCGTGTACTCCGGCTGATCGAACGAGATTCGCACGTGCGACTGCGCGGCGAGATTGTAAACCTCGTCGGGACGCACCTGCTCGACGATTCGCCGCAAACCAGTGCCGTCGCCGAGGTCGCCGTAATGCAGTTGCAGACCCTCCGAACCGGGTCCGAAGCCCTTGCGCAGATGATCGATTCGTCCCGTGGCGAAACTCGAAGTGCGCCGCACCATCCCATGCACTTCATAGCCCTTTTTCAAAAGAAACTCGGCCAGGTAAGAACCATCCTGTCCGGTTACTCCGGTAATTAATGCTACTTTCGCCATAGGAACGCCGCGACACGCGGTGTACAGGAAATATACCACGTCCGCCGGAGCGCAAAAATATAGCCCCGCCGCCCCAAACTAAAAGGGCGCAGCGTTTATTCGCCGCGCCCTTCCAGGCACTTTGCTCGATTGCCGGCCCGGTTCAGTCGCCGGGCACCAGCCGATGTGAGTCGCTATCGAAGTGCTGGGTCGAAAATTCAAACAGCTCGGCGTCCTCGATCGCTTCCATCTGATGCACCAGGCCGATCGGCACGTCCATGCATTCGCCCGCTACCAGCTCGAACTCCTCGATCGTCTCGCTCTCCGGCGATTCCTTGACCCGCACCAGCAGCTTGCCGCTGCGCAGGTAAAACGATTCGGTCTTGAGCTTGTGGAAATGCAGCGAGCACTTCTTGCCCTTGCGAATTTCCAGGATCTTTCCGCAGTAGAGATCGCCGTTTGCGATCCACACCTCGCGGCCCCATCCCTTGGGCACAATCCGTACTGGCTGTCGTGCATGTTTCATTTTTTCGCGTCCTTATACTCGCCGCCGTCTAATTCGGCATCGCAACGCTGGCCAATACCGATCCAAATCTGCTGGTAACCTTGATCCGATCGAACCGCAACTCCGCCACGCGCCGCGCGCGCGCACCCATCTGCTTGAGATGCTCCGGCGCGTCAACCGCCTCGCGAATCGCACCGGTGAGGGCATCCACGTCGCCCGGCTGCACGACAAACCCAACCGCGTCTTCGCGCGCGATCTGCGCGACCTCGGCCTTTTCTTCCATCATCGCGATAAACGGGCGCCCCGCCGCCAGGATTCCGTAAATCTTGCTCGGCACCAGGCATCCCGCCGCGCCCGGCGCCAGCGGAATAAGATGCAGGTCGGCGGCACTGAGCGACTCGGCCAGGTTCTCCTTCGGCTGGTACGGCAGAAAAATCACGTTGCTCAATCCCATCGCGCGCGCCCGCTCCTCGAGCCACTTCTTGCGCGCGCCTTCGCCGATCATCGCGAACAGAATTCGTTCGTCGTCGCGCAGCCGCCCGGCCGCCTCGAGCACGGCCTCTAGCTGCTGCGAGAGTCCGATATTACCAGAATACATCACGACAAACTTGCCGCCGAAATTCCCCCGGAACGGATTGCTCTCGAGCGGCCTGATGCGCCCGCAATCCACCCAGTCGGGCACCACTACCACCTTGTCGGTCGGCACTCCCTTGTCTACGATTCGCTGCGCCATATCATTGCCGAGCGTCACAATCAGGTCGGCGCGCTCGTACGCGTAGTCGTTAGCCCGGCGCAGCAGCTCCAGCAGGAACGGACTGCGGACGCCGCCGGTGACCTCCGCTATATCAGGATAGAGATCCTGCACATTGTAAACCAGCCGGCATCCCCAGCGCCGTTTCAGCACCGCCGCCAGCGCGCCGAGCAGCGGTGGATCGGTCTCGGCTACTATCACGTCGGGCCGCGGCAGGCGGAACGCGACTATCGCTGCCAATAGGTAGTAGGTGCCCAGATTGACTAATCGGCCGAACAGGTTCGCCTTTGAAAATCTCGTCCCCCAGGTGCGAACGATCGAGACATTGCCGCGCCGCTCACGCGACCACAAACGAAAGTTCACGATGCCGGGACGCGACGGTCCCGCCACGATCGTAACTTCGTTGTCCTGCGACAGGTCGTCGCAAAGTTCGGTCAAAAATTGACCAGTAGCCTCGTGATCAGGCCAGAACGATCTGTTTAAGAACAGTATTCGCGTCTGACTATCCCCTTTGACAACAAATTGTGATCCTACTCATTGTCGGGGCGAAGATATACCTGATTTTCAGCGCTACGGCGAACGCTGTAGGGCCCCATTACTAACAGGTCCATCCTGGTCCTGAGAAAGCAATCGAGCGCCTCCTCGGGGCGGCACACGACCGGCTCGTTTTCGTTGAACGACGTGTTGAGCAGCACCGGAACGCCCGTCTGGCGGCCAAATTCGGCGATCAGCTTGTAATACAGCGGGTTCTGCCGCGCATTCACCGTCTGCAAACGGCCGGTCCCGTCAACATGCGTGGTCGCCGGAATCGTCGCGCGCTTTTCGGGCCGCACGGCATACGCCATCAGCATGAACGGCGACGGATACGACTGCGTGAAGTAGTCGCCGGCCGCCTCTTCCAGGATCGAAGGCGCGAACGGCCGGAACATTTCGCGGCGCTTGATTTTCGAATTCAGAATATCGCGCATCTCGACCCGTCGCGGATCGGCCAGGATACTGCGATTGCCCAGCGCCCGCGGACCCCATTCCATCCGCCCCTGGAACCATCCGACCACCTGCCCTTCGGCGATCGTCGCCGCGGTTGCACGGCAAAGCTCGTCTTCATTTTCGATCTTGCTAATCACGCAGCCCTGACTGGCTATTTCGGATTCGCGCGAACTGAGTAATGCGGCAATCTCGTCGGCGCGGAATTCGGGTCCCCAGTTTGCGTGCTCCATCACGAACCCGCGCTCTCGCGGCGCGCTCGAATGCCATTGGTCGAACGCCGCGCCTATCGCGAGCCCCGCGTCGCCCGCCGCCGATTGTATATAGATGTCCTCGAAGCCGGTCTGGTCGAGGATTTTGCCGTTGACGACGCAGTTGTACGCGACGCCGCCCGCAAGGCAGAGCCGCTTCAGCCCGGTTGCGCGCTGCAGACTTCGCAGCCGATCGATAATCACTTCCTCCAGCCGCCGCTGCATCGACGCCGCAATCGCGATATGCCGTTTGTCCACCGGCTCAGCCGCATCGCGCACCGCGCCCAGCCGCTCGACCAGGAAGTTCGAGTACAGCCTGCCAATCGTCGGCTCGCCCGCGCTCCACGTCATCTCCGCGCCCGACTTCTGGAAGGTGAAATATTCCGGCGCGAGCATGAAATCCATCCGCCCGCCGTTGGGCGCGATCACGATCTGGCGAAACTCCTCGACCATCTCCGGCTCGCCGTACGACGCCAGCCCCATCACCTTGTACTCGTCGCCGTACTTCGGGAATCCCAGGTACTGCGTGAGCGCGGTGTAGAACATTCCGAGCGAATGCGGAAACGTCACTACACCCATCGGCGAAATCGTGCCGCCGCGTCCCACGCCCCACATCGCGCTGGCAAAGTCGCCCAGTCCGTCGATCGAAAACAGCGCCGCCTCGTCGAACGGAGAAACCAGGAAGGAGCTCGCCAGGTGCGCCCGATGATGCTCGACGCGCGCCACCGGAATCGACTTCGCATCCGCTCCCAGAGCGCGCGCCGCTTCCTCGCCAATCGACGCGAAGTGCGCTTGGGCACTCAACCGGTCGCGCGCGACCAGCGGCATCTTGATCGCATGCCACGCCTTGCGCACGATGCGCGCCCACGGGTCGCGCGCGACGGCAATCATGTCGATATCGCGCAGCGACGCGCCTGCCGCCTTCACCACGTAGCGCAAAGCCTCCGCCGGAAACCCGGCCGCATGCTTGATCCGGCAGAACCGCTCCTCCTCCGCCGCCGCCACCAACCTGCCGTCGACGACCGCAGCCGCACTAGCATCCCCGTGATAAGCGTTGACCCCGACGATTAACATTTGTAACTGCGGACCTGTCTACAATTGATGAGCCGCGGCGAGGCGCCGATCGGTGCGCTGCGACAGGAGGTTTTTATAGAGCGTCATCATTTCGGATGTGCATTTTTTCCACGAAAAATCTGCCGCCATCCAGCGCCGCCCGCGCTCGCCCATCTCGGCCGTCGGCATCGAGCTTATCTTCGCGATTGCATCGGCCAGGCTTGCCGGATCGTTGTCGACCCAGAGCCCGCAGCCGACCCGCTCGACTTCATTCCACGGAGTGCCGGTGCTCGCGATTACTGCGGCACCGTGCGCGAGCGCTTCGGCGACGACGATCGCGAAATTCTCGGTGAACGACGGCGCCACGACGACATCGGTCCGCTCGAACATCCGCTGCTTATCATCGCCGCGAACGTCGCCCAACATCATGACCTTGTCGACCAACCCGAGCCGATCGATTTCACCTCGAAGCTTGGCCTCGTACTCGGGCGAACCAGAACCCGCGATCGAGAGTGAGAACGCAGGCTGATTCCTCTCCTTCAAAACGTGGCAGGCGGCGATCAGATTCTCGACTCCTTTCTTGGGATCGAGGCGGCCGACGAAACCGAGCCGAAGCAGCGCGCCACGCGGCTCGCGATTAATCGTCGGCGGGAGCTCGACGCCGTTCGGAATCATTCCGATCGTGGCGCGCGGAAACCTGGCGCGAGTCTCTGCCGCCTCGCTTTCCGACGTCAGGTGGATAACCAGCTCGCGATCGCCAAGTGCGATACAAACCTTCTCCCACAACGACTTTAAGCCCACGCGCCGCGATCCGCTCCAGCGCTGAAGCGCGCCATGCGGCGTCCATACCACCGGCCGCTTGAGCATTCGCGCCGCCAGCAAAGTCGGAATCGTCGGAAAGGAATACGCCGCGTGCAGATGAATCACGTCCGCCCATCGCACCTGCTCGATCAGCGCGCCGAGCAACTCGATCGACACCGACTGGCGTGCGACGCGTGCGCAATAACGAATCTCAAATCCGCGACCATGCACGTACGCCGCCATCGCCGCCGGGTCCAACCGCTTTCCCGGTCCATTCGCATCCGTCGTCAGCACCCGAACCGCAGCTCCCGCATCAGCCAGATGCCGCGCGAACTGGCATGCAGCCTCGGGCAGTCCGCCGTAAACCCACGCCGGCGCGAAGAACGGACTCACGTGCAATACACGTGGCGTGTCGTGGTCTTGCGTCAACGCACTCAAATCGTCCGCGCCCTTGCGGTCCGCGTCGTGCGCGAGTCGACCGTCGCCGCATCAACCTCCGCGATTTGGATGAGCAGGTTAATCAGCCCGATGAAAACAATGCTCCACGGGATCGCGCCGAGTGTCATCGACGCGGCCGATCCGACATCGAGCAATCTCGACGAAACGTAAACCCCGCCGACCAAAGCGCCGAGCCCCATCCCGGGGTGGATGTACATCTCGATCAGCATGCGAAAGATCACGCCGAAGACGAACATGCCGACGATCACGCCAACGACGCCGAAGTTACCGTACAACTCGACCAGCTCAGGCAGATTGATCGACGTCACGATGTCTTTCTTTCCGATCAGTCCGTATCGATGGCCGAACCATCCGCCGCTCTGCTCCTCGGGCTTGTCGGGCATGATAAATCGCGGAATCGGTTTGAACAGGATCGGGTAGTAAGACGCGCCCGCCCAAAATGGCACGACCGCGGGCGTGTCCGCGATTACTTCTCCGAACACCGTGAATTGCGCCAGCCGCATGCCGGCCATGTCGATCAGCGCCTGCGGGTCTATCTCGCCACCGAACGTGATGCGGTAAACCATCGCGCTAAACAGTTCTGCCTTGTCGATCACGCTCGCATCCATCAATCTCCCGCCCCAGGTCGCCATTCGAAACGGCACCTCGGCCGGCCGAATTATGAAGAGCGCCACTGTCCCCAGCGCCAGCGTTTTCCACGGGATCGATCGGCGCACCGACGCGAACATCATTGCGACTGCCAGTCCCACTATCAGGCCGCTGGCGGCGGATCCGGTCGCCAGCCCGATCAGAATTCTGACCGGGATCAGAAATCCCCAGACAAACGCCGACGTCATACGATCCAGCTTTCCCGCCACCTGCAGCGCGATCAGCGTACAGATTCCAACCAGTGACAGGTCGGCGGCGAACGCTCCGATCTGCGCCAGGCTCTCCGGCAGCAACGTCACCACGCCCGACGACGCTGCCACCAGCAGTCCGCTGACTCCCAGGATCAACGCGACCAGCTTTACTACCCGGGTGTCGCGCCATTGCAAATGAAGTCGAGGTAGTATTGGCGCGAATAGCCATTTCGCAGGTCCATAGTACCCCGCGAATAGGCAATAGAGACCGAGAAGTGAGTATCCAAGTGCCAGTGTGATGTAGTGTTGGGGAACCGCGGCCTTGAGCAATCCGGTGGAATAGGTCCGCAATACGAACATCGGCATCGAGTAATAGTAGGCGAAGATCAGCGTCATGAATGGCATGAACGGGATGCTCCGATCGGCGCCTGACATCCACAGCCAGACCGGCAGCGCGACCGACGCGAGTATAGCGGAGGCAAACAGCCGCTCGAGGAACGTCGGCGATCCGGGCGCATACAGGTTCAGCGCGAACAGCCCGATTACTACCGACGCGCCCAGCTTCGCCGCTGCGTTAAAATTCGCGGACCCCGGCCTCGGCGTGGACACGCGCGCATACCACTCGTCATTCGGTGGATTCGCCGTCAACTCGACTCGCTCATCCATTCGATTCGATCTCGCTAATCGTCGCGGAGTTCCGTGACGCTGTCAGCTTTCGCGCGGCCTCGACGATTTCCGCCAATCGATCGGCGTAGGTATGCCGCCCCTGCACGATCTTGCGATACCCCGCTGCGGCAATCCTGACTCGGTCTTCATCGCGCTCAAGATAACTGCGAACCTTCGCGACAAAATCGTCAGGCGAGTCGAAAAACGCCGCCTCGTTATCTTCGTAAAACAACTCGTCATGAGTCGCCGACTTCTCCGTGAGCATGAAGCCGCCGCACGCGGGAATTTCGAAGGTCCGCATCACGTGATCGTCGCGATTCGCGCGCCGCACCAGGTTCGCCGATATCTTCGCGCCGCTGACCGCGAGCCGATAGTCGCGCCCCACGGCAAATCCCCGCGCATACTGTCGCAGCGACCGCACCCGCTCCCAGTACATTCCATACAGCCGCAGCTTGAGCGCGGGCAGCGCGCTAATCAGCGCCTCGAAGTACGCCGTGCGATGCGCATCGCAGCCGCCGATGAACATCACATCGCACGCAAACCGCTCGCGCTCCTCGTCGGTCGCCGGCGCCTCGGGAAAATGCACGGCCGGCTTGTAGCCAAATCGCACGTACGCGACGTTCGCGCATCCGGCGCGCCGCACATCGCTCATGATCTCCTTCTTCGTGCATACATACAGATCGTACAGCGGAATCGAATTCATCAACTCGCGCGAGTTGTCGGCGCGGTTGAACGGATCGTCCGTCGCCCAGTTCACCAGCTTCGCACCGCTGGCTTTCTTTGCCGCTTCGAGCGCCGCCGGCGTAAACCATCTGCCCTTGCCGATCAAAATCATCTCGGGTGCAAAAGCCGCCGCCTGCTCGACTAACGCGCGATTCAATTGCTGGTAGCCGATGAGCGGCCGTCCGGCGACGCGATCCGCAATCCGCTCCGCGATCGAGCGCGAACTTTTGATAAAGCCCGCCTCGTCGAGAAATCGAAACTCATGCTCACCACGCGCCGTACTGGCTTCCAGAGCCTCCAGGAAGTGCGCACTCGACGGCGCGTAGGCGGTGGTTTCAGCGTAGAGAATCCGCATTGGCTCCGCCCGCTCGCGTGTCGAGCGCCGCGCGATAAAACTCCTCCGCGCGCGCGCCGTAGTCGTCCCAGCCGCCGATTTTTCTCACGCGCGCGAGGGCAGCTGCGCCCATCTCGTCGCGCATCGATGGATTTTCGTACAAGGTCAGCAGTTTCTCGCGAATTGCGCCGGCGTCGCGGATCGGCACGATGAAGCCCTCGACGCCGTCGGTAAACAGATCTGCCGCGCCCGTATTTTCGCTGGCGATCACCGGCACGCCGCACGCCATCGCCTGCGCCTGCACCAGCGCCAGTCCTTCCTGGATCGACGGCAATACCAGCACCGACGCTTGACTGTAATGCTTGTGCAACTCGCCGCGCTGGATCACTCCGATGTACCTGAAGCTACCTTCGTACTTCGCCATGATCGGGCGCATCTCGGCTTCCAGAGCCCCGATCACGCATAACTCCGCATCGGCCAGTTCAAGCCCGGCCATCGCTTCGAGCAGGTAGGGCAATCCCTTTTGCAGTGAAACCCGGCCGACAAAAAGTACGCGAAATGTGCGATCGCGTTTCGGTTCGGGATGAAACATTTCGAGGTCGACGCCGTAGGGATTGAGTCGCAGCTTTTCGCCGGGCACACCTTTATCCGCAAACGTGCGCATGACGGACGACGACGGCACGAAGATCAGATCGCACAACGCGTACTCTTTCAGTTCACGGTCGACGATGCGCGCGTCGATACCGGGGAACCGCGCGCCAAAGCGCGCGAACTCATCGTGCAGAATTTCAGCCTGGTATTCGATGTGCATCGATCCGCGATCGCAGACGGTGGTCGCACCGTGCCGCGCCCGCGCCGCTCGATGGCTCTGTAAGCCAAAGCTGGATAGACAATGGAACACGTCGCACGGCGCTATGCGTTGCGCCATCCAGCGATCAAACGTTTCAATCATCGGAACGTTGAGACTGTCGCGCACCCGGTTGAAGCCGAACCGGTTCGCAAGCATCGCCGGCGCCATCAGCCACGGAAACGTGCTCACTTTTTCTTTCGGCAACCCGTCCACTCGCCACGACGGATACGCGGTGTACAGGCGTTCGAGATGACCGCGCCTGTCCAGTTGACGCGCGAGATCGTAAGTATGAAACGGGCCGGCGCTGCCAACGCAGATCTTCACGAGGCCTCGGCGAGACCGCACGCGGTGGCGCGGCCGGACTTCGGCACGCCGCTCAATTCGAAAATCCGCTCGAGCGCAGGCGCGAAAACGCGCTCGTAATTGTATTGTTCTTCGAATGCGCGCCGCGCCGCCCGGCTCATCGACGCATATCGTTCGCGGTCCGCGAAGATGGAAGTGATCGCGTGCGCGATCGACGCCGGCTCGCCGATGTCGGCATAGGTCACCCATTCCGCATCGCCGAGGAAGTCGCGATAGCTCGCGCGCTCCGGCACGAGTACCGGTAATCCCATCGCAGCGTATTCGAACAGCTTGTTGCTGGCCGACCCGAGGTACTCGAGGCCTCTCAACACTGGCTTGTGCAACGAAAGGCCGGCGCTCGCCGCCGACGCTCGCGCTATCAGCTCAGCTTGCGGCAGCCATCCGTCGAGGCTGACTCGTTCCGTCACCCCGAGCTCGTGCGCGAGCGTGCTGAAGCGCGCCGCGAAGTCCTGCCGATACCCGCCAATCACGCGCATTCGAATTCCGCCGTCCGTCATCGCCAGCGCGCGCAAACCCTCGAGATGGCCGTTGTCGGTGGCCGCTTGACCGACGTACACCAGCTCGCGCGCTTGAAATCTCGCCGCAATCGTCGCGCTCCAATCGTCGGGCGCGGCGAAGTAACCGCGCTCGGGACAATTGGGCACGATTATCGGCCTCGCACAGCCGCCAGGTCGATCCATTTTTGCAACGAGCTCCACGGCAAGTCCGTCTCCGGCAGCTCGTGAAGATGAAAGATCAGCGGCGTTGACCGCCGGCCGATACGTCCAATCGTACTGGCCACGAATGCGTGCGGGTCGTACGCATACACGGTCGCCGGCTGCAGTTGCGTGATCAGCGCGCGCGTGCGCGTCACGAATTTTGCGTACTCGCTCAGCTTTGCGGCTGCGCTTGCCGCCTCTTTATCGCCCTCCGACGCATATTCGCCGAATCG
>JBEKLS010000036.1:0-31251 GCA_050010075.1 Binatus sp. (SeqCode)
TCGATAAAGGCTCTGGAAGCCGCCGAGGCGAAGAAGACGCCGATCCTGCTGGTGACCCAGAAGGATCCCAAGGTGGCTGAACCCGCGCCCGGCGACCTCTACACGGTCGGCACGCTCGGCGTAGTGGTGCAGCTGCTGCGCCTGCCCGACGGCACAGTCAAGGCGCTGGTCGAGGGCAAGAAGCGCGCGCGCGTAATCCGTTACGTCGCCGACGAGGAATATTTCCAGGTCGAGGCCGAAGAAATCGAGGAGGTCAACGACCGCGGCACCGAAGTCGAAGCGCTGATGCGCTCCGTCGTCTCGACTTTCGACAACTACGCGCGGCTCAACAAGAAGATTCCGCCCGAGATGGTCACTTCGATCGCGGCGGTCGACGACCCCGCGTTCCTGGCCGACAAGCTGGTCGGACACCTGGGCATCAAGCTCGAAGACAAGCAGGCGTTGCTCGAATCGACCAACCCGGCCGAGCGGCTCGAGAAGATTCTCGGCTACATGCGCTCGGAGCTGGAGATTCTCGAGGTCGAAAAACGCATCCGCTCGCGCGTCAAGAAGCAGATGGAGAAGACGTCCAAGGAGTACTACCTCAACGAGCAGATGCGCGCGATCCAGAAGGAGCTCGGCGAGAAGGACGAATTCAAAAACGAGATTCAGGAGTTGGAAGAAAAACTTAGGCAGAAGAAGATGCCGGCCGAGGCGCGCGAGAAGTGCGAGCGCGAGATCAAGAAGCTCAAGATGATGTCGCCGATGTCGGCCGAGGCCACCGTCGTGCGCAACTATCTCGACTGGTTCCTCGCGCTGCCGTGGTTCGAGTACACCGAGGACAAGCTCGACATCAAGGAAGCCGAGCGCGTGCTCGAGGAAGATCACTACGGACTGGAGAAGGTCAAACAGCGCATCCTCGAGTACCTCGCGGTTGAGACGCTGGTCGGCCAGATGAAGGGCCCGATCCTGTGCCTGGTCGGACCTCCGGGCGTTGGCAAAACTTCGCTCGGCAAGTCGGTGGCGCGTGCGACGGGACGCAAGTTCGTGCGCGTGTCGCTCGGCGGCGTGCGCGACGAGGCGGAAATCCGCGGCCATCGCCGGACCTACATCGGCGCCCTGCCCGGCAAGGTGATCCAGTCGGTGCGCAAGGCGGGATCGTCGAATCCGGTGCTGCTGTTCGACGAAGTGGACAAGATGTCGACTGACTTCCGCGGCGATCCGTCGTCGGCGCTGCTCGAAGTGCTCGATCCCGAACAGAACTGCACCTTCAACGATCACTATCTCGACTGCGATTACGATTTGTCGAAAGTGATGTTCATCACGACGGCGAATACGCTCGACCGGATTCCGCGGCCGCTGCAGGACAGGATGGAAGTCATCCGGATTCCCGGCTACACGGAAACCGAGAAGCTCAACATCGCGAAAAAGTACCTGCTGAAAAAGCAGCAGGAAGCCAACGGGCTGCGCCCGGAGAACATCGAGGTGTCCGACGGCGCAATCCAGGGCATCATCCGCCATTACACGCGCGAGGCGGGCGTCAGAAATCTGGAGCGCGAGCTCGCGTCCATCTGCCGCAAGGTTGCGGTCGAAGTCGTCAAGACCGATCGCAATGCGCACGTCAAGGTTTCGAGTTCGAGCCTGTCGAAGTATCTCGGCGTGCCGAAGTTCCGCTACGGCACGGCGGAGACCGTACCGCAGGTGGGAGTCGCCACGGGTCTGGCATGGACCGAGATGGGCGGCGAGCTGCTCAGCGTCGAGGTGACGATAGTGCCGGGACGCGGCAAGCTGACCATCACCGGGCAGCTCGGCGACGTGATGCAGGAATCGGCGCAGGCGGCGCTTTCATACGTGCGTTCGCGGGCCGAAGTGCTCGGACTAGATCGCCAGTTCTATCATCGGATCGACATTCACATTCACATTCCCGAAGGCGCGATTCCCAAGGACGGACCGTCGGCAGGAATCACGCTGGCGACGGCGCTGGTGTCGGCGCTCACGCGCTCCCCGATTCGCAACGACCTTGCGATGACGGGCGAGATAACGCTGCGTGGCCGCGTGCTGCCCATCGGCGGGCTCAAGGAAAAGGTGCTCGCGGCGCATCGCGGCGGTATCAAGACCATCGTGATGCCCAAGGACAACAACAAGGACATCGAGGAGATTCCGCCGCAGATAATGAAGGGCATCACATTGATCCAGGTCGATCACATGGACGAGGTGCTCAAACATGCACTCGTGCTGACCGACCCCGATACGTTCTTCAAGCCGGGCAAGGGCGAGAGCGACCTCGCGTTCCTGCGCGAGCCGGAGCCGAAGATGCCGATGACGCCGGGGGACGAAGACGACACGACGGTGTCGACGAACTTGTCGTAAATTGCGCGGGGGACACCGCGCGCGGCGGGGGGACCGCATGCGCGCGGCTCAAATATGCGGTCGCGATTAGCGGCGGGACCGCCGAAGGTTACATATGACCAAGGCTGAACTTATTGAAGCGTTGTCCAACAAGCTTCCCCTCAACAAGGCCGATGCCGAACGCGCAATCAATATCGTGCTCGACGACGTCATAGCCGCGCTGCGCCAGGGCGAGCGTGTGAACATTTCGGGTTTCGGAACGTTTTCAGTATCGGAACGGCAGGCGCGCACCGGGCGCAATCCCAAGACCGGCGAATCGATCGAGATAGCGGCGAGCCGATCGGCAAAGTTCAAGCCAGGCAAACAGTTGAAGGACTCGCTCAACGAAAGCGCGGGCGCGGCGCCGGCGTCGCCATCGGGTTCGTAAGCGGCAGCGGGATTTTCGCAATTAACTGAGTTCCAAAGGGCGGCCCGTGTGTCGATGACACATGAGGCCGCCTTTTTTTGCTAGCATCTCGGGCGCGGGCGGTTAGCTCAGTGGTAGAGCATCGGCCTTACAAGCCGGGGGTCGCAGGTTCGAAACCTGCACCGCCCACCAATGAAAATCATGGACTTATACGATTCTCAATTTTCGCCGATCCTCAGGTGCCGGCGGTACGTTAATCGTTAACGAATCGACTCGCTTGCGATTTTTATTACGCCAAACACGGAGACATAATTCTCAAATTGCATAATCGTGTCACATACATTGATTCCAACCCCCTGTTTGCAACGTCTGTTGCGGAGGAGCTTCGGGTTCTCGCTACTCGAATCAGCAAGTCGCCGGACGTTGTCGAAGCAAAACTACTGATTGAGATCAGTCGACCTGAACGGTTCGCGTTAATCGAGACCTGGACGGAATCGACGCCAACGGCGGCGCGCGAAGTCCCCGCGTACCTGGATGCGTCCGGCATTCTTTGCTCGCCTCCTGACGAGCGCGTCGGAGAGGCGTTCAGCACTGGCGAGGCTCTACCGTCCGGCCTGACGGCGCTCAATGTTCTTGTCCATATCGACGTGGTGCCTTTTAATCTGGCTTTGGTGGGCGAATGGCTGCGCGCCGAGGCCGAGGCGGCGCGTCTGGCGGCAGGGGCTCTGCGCTACGAGATCTGGCGTCAGGCTGACCGTCCCAATCATTTTACCGCGATTCAGGTCTGGGCTGATCACGCTGCCTATGCGCAACACCTTGCAAGCGAGACCACGCGGGCATTTCGGGCAAATCTGCTGACCATGAAGGGCGCGCTCTACGATGACCGGCTCTATCATCAAGCGCACTGACGCCCCTCCCGGTTCCATTTCACGGACACGCCGCCAGGACGGCGACCAGCGACGGCTGAATGTGGGTGACTTGCGCCAAAGCGTACTGCCTCCTCCGCAATCTCGTTCGCTTTGAAGAGAAATACCTGGCGCAGCGTTGTCGCCGGCGTCGCGGCTAACTGTGGCCCGCTCCGAGACTTACTCTTACCTATTGGCGGCGGGCGAGGAGCGTCTGAGTCATCTCGACATGACGCGACATTCCGATACGCTCGTAACTCTCCAGGGCTTGACTGAGCAGCGTCTGCGCTTTTTCACGATCACCCGGAGCTGCACGATCAATCAGCATCATTGCGTGGAAGCGGCGTATCTCCGCTTGTTCGAGCTGGTTCGGAAAAGATTCGGCCTGTTCCAAGCCGATGCGAAAGTGCTCCTCTGCCACGTTCCACTCACGCGCGGCTGCGGCAGAGATTCCAGCGACCGTCCGCGGAAAACGAGACAGCATCTGAACAAAGATCGTTCCCGTATTGATGAGTTCATCGACATCGCGATAAAGCATTGCGGCTCGCTCGCGTTCGCCGAGCACATACATCCCCTCGATGGCGGCGATTAGCAACATCCACGAACCATAGATGTTCGTTTTCCCCGCGCGCGCAATCAAATCACGATTAACGTTTATTAGCGCGAGCGCGCCTTCTCGATCACCGGCGTAGGCCATGACGCGGAAGCGCACTGCCACATTCATCGCCTGGACGTGACCCGGCGCTTCCCGTGACCAGGCAGACTCGGCGTGGCGCAGCGCCTGGTCCCACTTTCCACTGAGGAATTGAGTCGTACTCAACTGCGCAGCGGACATGAAAAACGGGTTCATGCCCGGCTCCGTCTGCGCATCAAGATCTCCGCGAACCTTATCTTCGAGTCGAGCGAGGTCCGGCCGTCTCCAAAATTCGGTCCAAGCCGATGTCCGGCGACAGGAAGACAAGGCGGGCAAATGACCGATCCTGCTCGCGAGAGGTTCCAACTCCTGGTCGACATTGTCGGCTTCTTTCATGCGGCCGAGATTCACCAGCGTCGCCTTGTACCACAAAAGCCGCTCTGCACGAATCCACGCCGCAGCCGGCGACAGCAGTTCCGCACTTCTAAGTGAGTCTTCGAGTGCCTCGCGCATATTGAGACAGACGAAATTGAATTTCGATCTGAACGCCAGAATCGCACCCTTGACACCACTATCGGGAAGCTTCTCAGCGACCGCCAATGCGGCGGTGAATACTTCACGCGCCGCATCTGGTTCATCTTCGTCTAATTTGCCGAGGGCCAGAATCGCAAGCAGCAACGCCCGGTCCTTGCTGCTTTCCGAGAGCTTGGCCAGGAGGCGCTCAGCCGTTTCGAACGTTTCTCGTTGCTTGCCGCTCCAGGCGGCGCCTTCTGCAAGTTGGAGACAGGTCCTGGCGATGCCCTCCTGGTCGGCCAAAGCTTCAAAAATTTCCAGCGCCCGCTCCCAGAGAATGTGCGCCTCACTCCAGCGGCCAAGACCACGCTTTGCGACACCAAGGCTGTACAGTATCTCCGCTCGTGGGCGCGCATCCGCTTCGTTAACTCGCGACAACACCAACTCGAAACTCACGCGCGCTTCCTCGAACGCGTAAGCTTCGAGTGCCCTATTGCCGGCATCGATTAGCCATCTGACCAACGCCTCACGATTGGCGAATGATCCGGCTTTGACGAGATGGTCCGAAATCTCGCCCGCGTATTCTTTGGCTGAAATTGGATCAAGCGACTCGAGCGCCGCAGCGATCCTGGCGTGCAATTGCTGCCGGCGCACGATCGAGATTTCAGCAAGTAGCGTCTGACGCACCAGTTCGTGTGCGAAGGTAAAGGGCGTCTCGGGACCCTCGGAGCTCGGGACGATGATCCCCATCCGCTGCGCTTTCTCGATTACGGTGAAGAGTTCGTCAACCTCGATTTGGCTGACCTCCGTGAGGAGCCGGAAGCTGAAGCTGCGACCGATCACCGCGGCTGCCGTTAGTACACGCTTTTCACTCTCGTCCAGCCGCTCCAGACGCCGGCTGATGATCAACCGCACGTTTTCCGGAACGTCGGTCTCATCAAGCTCGAGCTCCGCGCGGAATTGGCCGGCGGCGTCGAAGAGCTTCCCCTCTTCAACCAGGTGCAGGTAGACCTCCTCGACGAAGAACGGATATCCCTGGCTCTCCTCAAATATGAGACTGACCAGATTCGCCGGAGGCTGGCGTCCGCTTAACTCCTGCAACATCTTCTCGACGTCATCTTTGGTTAGACCGGTAAGCTTCTGCGGACGGATCCCCATCCGAATCAGCTCTTCCAGAGTTCTGACTAATGGGGGATTGATGTCCGAATATCCGCTGCGGTAAGTCCCGATAATCACGGCCGGGAGCTGGGCGACGCGACGGGCCAGATAGGTCAAAAGCGCCAGCGTCGATTCGTCGGCCCAATGAAGGTCCTCGAGCAGGTACATGCACGGCCGGATTCGAGCCGCTCGGGCCATCGACTCTGCCAGGCTTTGGAAGAGATAGCCGCGCTGCTGCGCAGCCGGCAGGTCCGGCATTTGCGGGAGATCGGGAAAAATTCGCCGAAGACTTGGTGCAATCTGAGCCAGTTCGGCTGCGTAGGGCCCCATTTGCCCACGGTAATCATCCAGGCTCGCTGACTGCGCCATATTACTTTCGATGATCTCGGCGAACGGGAGGTAAGGATGAGGTTCGTCTCTTTCGTAGCAGCGCCCTACCGAGCAGCGGAAACCATTGCGCGTCGCGTACTGCGCCATCTCCATCGCCAGCCGGGTTTTGCCGACGCCGGGTCCATCGTAGAGCATGACAATCGATCCCTGGCCGGTTCGTCCACGATCGATTGCTGCACGAATGGCGCCTTTTTCGTGCTCTCGTCCCACGAAAGCAGTCCGCTGCGCCAGTGAGAACGGCGAAACCTCGGGCACCACCGGCTGGCTCTTCGGGAGATCGGCACCCGCGTGAGCCGGTTCGCCAGCATCGCCTGGATAGCCGGCCGGCTCAGTAGTCGTCGCAGCGAATTCCCACGCAATCGGAAAATCCGGATCAGGCTGGTAGGAGCAGAAGCTCCCGGTCCTAATGCATCGCGACAAAAGATCTCCCAGCGCGGCATCGCTCTGCGCGATTCTGTCCAGTACCGACTTGATCGTCTTGGCGATGCTTTGCCGCGCCCGTTCCGAAGCTGATACCGCCCGCCGATCACGTCCTCCGAGTCCGACGGCCCGCGAGAGTTCTCTCGTCAGCGCATCGATCTCTTGTTCCGCCTGCTCAGCGCGTTCGACGTTTCCCCGCTCCTTGGCTTCTTCCAGATCTTCGCGCAGATCGGAGAGCCGGCGCCGGTAGGCGGCCTTGGCTTGCTCATCGAGCATCTCGCCCGCGTCGCCCAGACTGCCGATATGGATGCCGGCCTGTTCGAGATCCTCTTCTCCCCGCGGCAAGGCGCGCGCGGAATGGCCCGCTTCGTCGTCATCGCGCTGGCCCGCGATTCCACCGGCCAAATCGAGCACATGAAATTCGACCGCGGGATGACGCAGCAGATGAGCGAGGTAGCCGAGTCCCTTGGTGTCCTTCAGGCGAAAGGATTTGCCGCCGTAGCCGACGGTCCAGTACTCGCCCTCTTTGCGAAAGATCCCATTTACTGACGAACGGGATCCAGTCGCCCGATCGCCGAAACGGGCCGGGGAAGGGGTACCGCTTCGAGTCTCACGTGGCATCTAAAATGCTCCCAGACCGCCCGAGCGAATTTTCGGTGAATGAAAATCGCATCATCCGTCGCCACCCTAATGAGGGCAACCGCGGAACGCCACCCGGTTGTGCAGTCACTTTTCACATTTGCTGCGACGCATTCTTCACGCCTGTTTAGTCGGGATAGGAGCGCGGTTGCCTGACTGAAGCTCGCAAAGGAGGCAAGAGCAGGAGATGACCATGGATGCTGTAGATTCAAAGGTTAAGAACAAAAACTCGCTACCCAGATCTGCTTCACAAAAAGCAGACGCGCGACCTACTTTCCGACGGCCGAAGATCGTTTTGCCGATTCCTACGCCGGCATTGAAGTTCCAGAAGGTGCAACCCGGGGTTCCGGACACTCAACTGACTCGGGAAGCAACCGGGCTCCTCCATGAGTTCAGCACGCCCCTGCTCTTTAACCACTCTCATCGTGTCTTCTTCTGGGCCAAGGAGCTCGGACGGCAGACAGGAGATTCGTTCGATGCTGAA
Source organism: Binatus sp. (SeqCode) (assembly GCA_050010075.1). Taxonomy (GTDB): domain Bacteria; phylum Desulfobacterota; class Binatia; order Binatales; family Binataceae; genus Binatus. The sequence continues at coordinate 7,878 of JBEKLS010000036.1, forward strand.
CTGCTATTCGTCTGCGCAGCCTTCCATGACCTCGGCCTATTGAAGAAGTTCAGCAGCGCTGATGATCGGTTCGAGGTGGACAGCGCGAACGCCGTTCGCCAGTTCCTCGAGCACCACGACGTGCCCGCCGCGCGAATTCAAGTGGCCTGGGACGCAATCGCTCTACACACCACTCCGGGCATCGCAGCGTGCAAGCCGCTCGAGGTCGAGCTTCTGTACAACGGCGTGGGACTCGATGTGCTGGGTATCGGCTATGAGCAGTTTCCGGAAGATCTGAGAAAGAAGATCGTCGATCAATACCCTCGCATCAACTTTAAACAGGATATTGCAAAGGCCTTTCTCGGCGGCTTCGAGCACAAGACCCAAACGACTGAGGGTACCTGCAATGAAGACATCTGCTCCCACTTCATCCGCAACTACAAGCGCAGCAACTTCTATGATCAGATTCAGAATTCACCGTTCCACAACTCGTAGACGGCTTGTACTGTCGGCCCCTCGGACAGGCAATTGCGGTCCGGGCAACCTTCATCCCGTCAACGGCCAGGAGGTGAAATCGCCAGTTTTGCGCGCGGTTCTTGACGAAGATAATTCGGGAGTTTGATTCGGACAACGACACAACGAAGGAGAAGATCTCATGGCTTCCAATCACGGAGTGGTTTATCTCGGACCGGGCAAAGTCGAAGTACAGAGCATCCCCTACCCGGAATTGAAGACGCCGCAGGGAAGGAAAATCGATCACGGCGTCATCATCAAGCCGATCACGACCAACATCTGCGGCAGCGACCAGCACATGGTCCGCGGGCGCACCACGGCGCCTGCCGGACTGGTGCTGGGGCATGAGATTACCGGCGAAGTCATCGAATGCGGCAGCGGCGTCGAATTCATCAACAAGGGCGACCTGGTCTCAGTGCCGTTCAACGTCGCCTGCGGTCGATGCCGCAATTGCAAAGAGCGTCGTACCGACGTCTGCCTCAACGTGAACCCGAGCCGGGCAGGTGGCGCCTACGGCTACGTCGATCTTGGTGGCTGGATCGGAGGACAAGCCGAATATGTGATGGTGCCATACGCCGATTGGAATCTGCTCAAGTTTCCGGACAAGGATCAGGCGCTCGCCAAGATAAGAGACCTCACCTGCCTCAGCGATATTCTGCCGACCGGCTACCACGGATGCGTCACCGCGGGCGTCACCACCGGCTCGACCGTGCTCATTTCCGGCGCAGGCCCGGTAGGACTCGCGGCTGCAGCAGCGGCGTTCCTGCTGGGCGCGGCGGTGGTGATCGTCGCGGATTTCAATCGGGCACGGCTTGATCACGCCCACTCATTCGGCTGCGAAACGATTGACCTCTCGCAAGGCGGCTCAATCGGCGAACGGCTCGAGAAAATCCTGGGGGTTCCGGAAGTGGATTGCGCCGTCGACTGCGTGGGCTTCGAGGCCAAGGGACATGGCGGTAAGGACGAGCCGGCGGTCGTACTCAACCAGCTAATGGAAGCGACCCGCGCGGCAGGAGCAATCGGCATTCCCGGCCTGTACGTTACCGAAGATCCAGGCGCCAAGGATTCAGCTGCGAGGACTGGAAACCTCACGATGCGGCTGGGACTCGGATGGGCAAAGTCGCATTCGTTCACGACGGGCCAGACGCCGGTGATGAAGTACAACCGCGGCCTGATGATGGCGATCCTTCACGATCGCATCAACATTGCGAAGGCCGTCAACGTCGAGCTCATTTCGCTCGGACAAGCGCCCGAGGGCTATCAGTCGTTCGATTCGGGCGTGCCGAAGAAATTCGTCATCGACCCGCATCATAGCGTGCGGAACTGAGGCCGTCGAAATTATCGCGCATCCAATTGCCGAAGATGATCCGCCAACGTCCCAAGTAGCGCGAGCGGACGCAAGTCCGCTCGCGCTGCAGATAATTTCTACCCGCGAGCCGCGATTTCCCAGCATTATCGATGGTGTGCGGTCCGATCTCACACCCGGATTCCCTGGTCTTCACGCCTATTGATTGGGAGAAGGACCATCCATTTTCATGTCCACGGCTTTGGAAACGCGGAGGTCCTTATCGGATGACGAGGCAACAGGCGACGCGGAACGCAGGCAAGGCTTGGCAATGGATAACAACGGATGTCATAGCAACTCGGGTACGAACGTCGCCAACGGAACGATCCCGCATAATGACGAAAGGGATTTGACGTGGCCTTCGGTATCGGAACAGCAAACAGGCCTTCATGACGAAGTTGAGCGGCTGCGGCTTGAAGTTGAGCACTTGCTCGATGGGCAGAAAGCCCTTCAGAGAACTCCGCAATCGAACGATGCAAAGGTTGCTGAAGAGGTCGAGAAGCACGAAGGCGATGACTCCAGCACACGGAATCCCGCTGGTCGCCGCGGAGTTCTCAGTCGACGTCCTGTCAGATTAGTCCTGGCGCTGGTGGTTGCCGCCCTGCTGTGCGTCGGCGGGACGCGCTTCTGGAATTACCTGCAGTCGTACCAATGGACCGACGACGCCGAGATCGATGGCCATCTCGATCCCATAAGCACACGCATTAACGACACCGTCGTCCGCGTCTACGTCGAGAACACTTATCGCGTAAAAGCCGGCCAGCCTTTGGTCGATCTCGATCCGCGCGACTTCCAGGTCGCGCTGGAAAACGCTGAGGCCAACCTCACCCAGGCTCAGCAGGGCGTGAAAGCGGCCCAGCAGAACTACGAGCTGGCCGTTGCCAATCTCAACGCGGCGATCGCAACTAACTTCAAGGCGCAACTGGACGTGAAGCGTTTCGGCGAACTGTTCCAACAGGAGGTGATTTCGCAGGAGACTGACGACGAAATCGTAATGACAGGCAAGGTCGATGCGGCCGCAGTCAACTCGGACCGCGCGGAGATCGGAGCGACGGCCCAGATGGTCGGCCAGGCACAAGCTGCCGTGCAAGCCGCTCAAGCTTCGCTGGATCAAGCCAGGCTCAACCTGAGCTATACGCATATCGTCGCGCCCGCCACCGGAGTGGTCGGTGACAAGACGGTGCAAGTGGGACAGCGCGTGCAACCGGGCGAGCAACTGCTTAGCGTCGTTCCGCTCAACGATATTTGGATCACCGCTGACTTTCGCGAGACGCAGCTTCGCAAGATGCATCGCGGCGAACCCGTCACGGTTCACGTCGATACAACAGGACGTGACTACAAGGGCTACGTCGAAGGCCTGCCCGGCGCGACCGGCGAACTCGACAGTCTGCTGCCTCCAGAAAACGCGACCGGCAACTACGTCAAGGTCGTGCAGCGATTGCCGGTCCGCATTCGCCTCTACCCGGGCGAAGATCCGGACCATCGGCTGCGCCCCGGAATGTCGGTGGAACCGACGGTGTGGGTGACCGGCCATCCACAGACTCTATGGTGAGGCAATGGCAGCCGCACCAACAATCACCGATTCGCGCGGTTCGTCGACTCCGGCGAAGCGTCGAGTCAATCCATGGGTGATCGCAGCGGTCGTCTCATTGGCCGCATTCATGGAGGTGCTCGATACCAGCATCGCCAACGTCGCCTTGCCTTACATGGCAGGAGGACTGGCCTCCAGCCTCGACGACGCGAGTTGGGTGCTGACTTCCTATCTCGTCGCCAACGCGATCGTGCTGCCGATCAGCGGATGGCTCTCGATCCGGTTCGGACGCAAGCGCTTCTACATGACTTGCGTCGTGATTTTCACAGTCAGCTCGTTCCTGTGTGGCATCGCTCCATCGCTCGGAATGTTGATCCTGTTTCGCGTTATCCAGGGCGCGGGCGGCGGCGGTTTGCAGCCGGTATCGCAGGCGATCTTGCGCGACACTTTTCCGCCCGAACAGTTGGGCGCCGCGTTTGCGGTATATGGAATGGTGGTCGTGATGGCGCCGGCGATCGGGCCGACAATCGGAGGCTGGATCACGGACAACTATCAGTGGCGCTGGATCTTTTACATGAACGTGCCGGTCGGGATCCTTTCGGTGATGCTGGTGTCGCGCCTGATCGAAGATCCCGAGTATCTCACCAGGCAACTCGAGAAGCTGCGCGGACACATGCGCATCGACTACGTCGGTATCGGCTTACTCGCTCTAGCCCTTGGCGCTCTGCAGGTCGTGCTCGACAAGGGTCAGGAAGACAACTGGTTCTACTCGCCGATGATTGCGAGCCTCGAGGTAATCTTTCCCATCGCGCTGGTGCTTTTTATCGCCTGGGAATTGACCCGCTCCAAACCCGTGATGGATCTGCGGATGTTCAAGAACCCCAACTTCGCGGCTGCGGCGGCGATGATTTTTGCTTACGGCGTTGTGGTTTATGGAATGACCGTTTTTACGCCGCAATATGTCCAGGCGTTCATGGGTTATGACGCCGAGTTGGCAGGCAAGACACAGTTGTTCGGAGCCACGCTGCTCATCGTGTTGATGCCTTTTACGGCAACGCTGATCAAATGGATCGAGGCCCGCTGGCTTATCGGAGTGGGTTTTCTGCTAACCGCTCTTGCATCGTTCTATGTCACCACCAACCTCGATCTTCAGATCAGTTTTCATACCGCGGCGATGTATCGCGTCTGGTTATCGTTCGGCCTTGCGCTGCTGTTCGTGCCGATCAACACGGCATCCTATGTTGGCGTGCCCGCAGAAAAAGGCGGCGAGGTTTCCGGCACGATCAATCTGCTGCGCAACATCGGCGGAAGCGTCGGCATCTCGATGGTCGAGACCGTGATTGCGCGGCGCGACCAATTTCATCAGGACGTACTCAGTGCGCACGTTACTCTCTCGCAGCAAGCTTATCGCAATGTGACCAGCGGCTTGAGCGCGGACCTTTTTCATCGCGGCCTCAGCCAATCTCAGGCAGCGAACCAAACTACCTTGCGCATGTACAACTCCGTCATCACCCAGGCGAACGTGCTGTCGTACATCGACGTGGCGTGGCTCATCGGTGTGATGTGCCTCTTGATGATTCCCCTGATTCTGTTGCTTAAGCCGAACAGCCCTAAAGCGGCAGTGGCGAGCGCGGAATGATCACGAGCCAGCACATCGTCCGAAAGGCTTCGACCTGCGCAATCCTTCTAATCGTGCTGGCGGCCGAATTGACTCTTTTCGCGACGACCGCGTCGGCACAGAACTATGCGACACAGAACTACGAAACTGGCATGGCGTCAGCTCCGTATTCGAGCGCGACCGCAAACGCGATGAGCTTTGGCACGTACAACACGCCGAGTTCCGGAACCTACGGCATGCCGGCTGCGCCGATTAGAACCAGCAATCCAAGTGAGGCTGTCCCCAATGCCAGTTTGCTGGCGGTGCCTGTAGTAGGAACGGCGCCGCTTACGGTCGACTTTTACGTCGCATTAGCGAATACCCCCGGTGCGCTGCTCGATGAATGGATCTTCGGCGATGGCGCGGAATTGTTCCTGCCAGGTCAACCCTTCATGCTCCACGTCTATCAGAATCCGGGGACGTACACGTGCGAGCTTGGATTGATCAATGCGCAAGGAATCACAACAACGGTTTTCACGACGATAACGGTGAAACCCGCGGGTTAGCCGGATGGGTATTTAGAGCTCCCGAGGCTGTGCGGTCATTCTTCACGCCTATGTAGTGAGGCAATACCGATGGATTCCAGCAAGACTCTTGATGAAAACATTCCTTTAGTGGCAATAATTCTCGCCATCACAATGTCTCTCGCGATCACCGTGCTTTTCCTTACTCGTCCGGTCTTCGCACAGAGCGGTGAGGGCGCAATCTCTTTAAAATCGATCGGCGTGCCAGCACCAGCCATGGCTCCCGACTCTGGCGAATCGTGGGATTTGTCTACGCCTTCGTTCTCCAACGGCGGTCTGGCGCCCGCGCCGGAAGAACCGGCGGAAACTGACTCGGCGCCGATGTACCTGCCGGGGTCTTCTGCGGACCTGGTCGGCCCCTGGATGAATCAACCCATTCCTCCCGGGCCGCTTCAGCCCAACATGTCGACTGAGCCCCACGGCGGATTCGACGGAGCTATTCGTCCATAAGCGAGGGTCTTTCGATGTGGCTGGCACCGCGGATGGCTCCGCTTGATCCAATCAACCGGGCTACTACGCTTAAAGAGGTACTCCTCATATGAGCGACGTTATCGAGCCAGGAAAGATCGGAAGCATGCTCCCGGTCATTTCACGACGCGATTTCATTAAAGGTGTAATCGTCGGCGGCGCGGCCGTCTCTTCAGCGGGATATCTATTTCGCGCCTCGACGCTGCTCGCGCAGTCCGGTTCCGTTGCAGGACGGCTGATTACGATCAACGTCAACGGGCAGCAGCGTCGCGCCGACGTCATGAAGCAGGAGACGCTCGCCTGGACCCTCCGCCACAAGCTTGGACTGACGGGCACGAAACTGGGCTGCGACCGCGCCGAATGCGGCTCGTGCACAGTGCTGATCGACGACGTGCCGCATTACGCATGTTCTGTGCTCACGCACACGGTGCGCAATCGAAAAATTCTGACCATCGAAGGGCTGGCGAACGCCGACGGAACTCTGCATCCGGTGCAGCAGGGCGTCGTCGACGAGCAGGGGTTTCAGTGCGCATTCTGCATGCCCGGTTTCATCATGTCGTCGGTGGCGTTTCTGAAGGCGAACGCCAATCCGACCCGAGCCGAGTTGGCCAATGGCGTCTCGGGCAATCTGTGCCGATGCCAGGACTACGACAAGATCCTCACAGCGTTGATGCGCGGGGCAGAAAATATGAGGAACACCAGTCATGCCTGATTCGAAAGGTGCGAGTCCAGCCGCGGCGCCCGCGCGCGTGTACGGCGTCGGCCGCAAGCTGATCGGCAAGGATTACGCAACGCCCGACTTGTACGCGAAGGTGACGGGACAGGCGAAGTATGCCGAGGACTATCACGCCGACGGCATGCTGTTCTGCAAATTGCTGCTGAGCCCGATGCCACACGCGCGCGTGAGGAGCATCGACGCACGCGCGGCGCTCGCGATGCCCGGCGTAAGAGCGATTCTCACTTCTGACGATCTTCCACCGCCGGCCGACAGCCTCACCGATAACGGTACGGTAATCAAAGCCAACCCGAAAGCCGAGCGCGCGCTAGCAATGGAGCCGGTGTACCAGGGCGAGCCGATCCTCGCCGTCGCCGCGGTTGACGAACTCACGGCGGCCGATGCGATCGAAAAAATTCAAATTGCTCTCGAACCGCTGCCGTTCGTGATCGATCCGCTCGATACCCTGCGGCCAGGCGGGCCGAATCCAAGACTCGACGGCAACATCTGGGTTGTGCCTCCGCCGCCTGCACCCGGAGGTCCACCGAGTCCGCCGCCGTCTATCGGTGAGCTCAAATGGACGGAGGCGGACTTTGCGAACGCGAAATACGGTCAACTGCCGATGGGCAAGACGCCCGACCAATGGTCGTTCGGCGACCTCGACGCGGGTTTCAAGAGTGCCGCGCTCGTGCTTGACGAAACGTTCGTCACGCCGGACACGAGCCATCAGACGCTCGAGACGCGCAGCGCGATGGCCTACTGGCAGAACGGGAAAGTTTACGTTTACACGGGCACGCAGAGCACCGCGCAAACCGTGCCCGCCATCGCGCGATGGTTGAATATCGACCGCAGCAAAGTCGTGCTGATCAGCGAATACACCGGCGGCGGCTTTGGCAGCAAAATCACGGGCGGCATCTCGCTGATCATTCCCGCGCTTCTGTCGAAGAAGGCGAACGCGCCGGTGATGATGCGTATCAGCCGCGAGGAAGAGACCTTCATCGGCCGCGCGCGTCCGAGCCTGATGGGCCGTATGAAAATCGGCTTCTCGAGAGAGGGAAGAATCCTCGCGCTCGACATGTTCGTCATTTCGAACAACGGCCCATACGACGCGCAGGGCGACGTCCCTTCATCGGGCCGTATCGTTTCGCTGTTGTACCAGCCGCAAGCGATGCGTTGGCGAGGCGCCACCATCCTGACGAACACTCCGCCTCGCAGCGCGCAGAGCTCACCCGGCGGTCTGCAAGGCATCACGATTATTGAGCCGATCCTCGCCAAGGCGGCGCGCAAGCTCGAACTCGACCAGGTCGCAATCAGGCGCATCAACGCTCCCGAAGGCAAGGCGCCTTTTGGCGGACCGATAAAGGGTGAGCGGCAGCACGCGACCAGCGCATTCATAAAAGAAGCGCTCGACCGCGGCGCGGAACAGTTCAACTGGTCGCAGCGGGTGGCGCGCACGCCAAAGCGAATCGGCTCCAAGGTGCGCGGCGTCGGCGTCTCGCTGAGTTGTTATGTCGGCGGCACGATCGGCTTCGACGGCCTTCTCATTATAAAGCCGGACGGTCGCGTCACCTTCCAGTCAGGGATCGGCAATCTGGGAACCGAATCGGTAATCGACGTTCACCGCGCAGGCGCGGAAGTTCTGGGAGTGCCATGGGAGAAGTGCGACGTCGTCTGGGGCAACACCGCCAACAATCTTCCATTCACTTGCGTCTCCGGCGGCAGCCAGACTACGCACGCGATGACACGCGCCGCATACGCGACCGCGATAGACGCCCGGAAAAAGCTGCAAGAGATCGCGGCGAAGAGTCTCGGCGGCGCACCCGAAGACTATGAGGTCGCCAACGAGCGCGTGTTCCGCAAGGGCGACGGCCGCGGCATGACGTTGGCGCGGGCCGCTCAACGCGCGATTCAACTGGGCGGCATCTACGACGGCCACCAAGCAGCGCCTGACCTGCACAAATTGACGAAGGCGTCCGTGGCTGCGGTCGCGGGTCAAGGTCTCGTCGCGGCCGCGAAAGATAACTACCCGCGCGACGGGCAGACGTTCTCTTACGTGGCGAGCTTCGCCGAAGTCGAAGTCGACGTTGAGACCGGCAAGTACGACATCGTGGATTTTCTCGCATACGCCGACGTCGGCTCGGTGATTCATCCGCGTGCGCTCGGCGGCCAGGTACTGGGCCGCTCAACCCTAGGGATGGGCCATGCCATCGGTCAGAAGTGGGTGTTCGATCCTCATTACGGCGCGATGCTTTCGAAGCGCTTCTACCAAAGCAAGCCGCCAACGATCCTCGATGTGCCAGTAGGCATGCAATGGGCGGCGCTTGATATTCCTGATCCCGAAACTCCCGTCGGCGCGCGCGGCGTGGGCGAGCCTCCGGTCGGCGGCGGATGCGCGTCGATCCTGAATGCGCTCACGGATGCGCTCGGCGACGAAATCTTCAGGCGCGCACCGGTCAATCTCGACACCATATTGACCTCACTCGAAGCCGGCCGGCCGATGCAGGATCCGTTGACGGCGCATATTTAGAGGAAACAGTTATGGCTGTGATCCGAGATGTCATGCCTTCGTTCGAGTTGCTTCAGCCAACCTCGATAGGCGAGGCGCAGAACCTGCTCGAACAGAACGGAAGCGACGGCTGGGTGCTGGCCGGAGGCCTCGACAGCTTCGACTGGCTCAAGGACCGCATCAAGCGACCGAAGACTGTGATCGACTTGAGTGGCGTCGAAGAGCTGAGAGGAATTCGCACGACCAACGACGGAATCGAGATAGGTGCGATGACGACGCTCACGGAAGTCGCGCAGGATCCCACTATTCGCCGGAAGTACAGCGTGCTGGCGCGGGCCGCGGAGGTGGTAGCTTCACCGCAGATCCGCAACCAGGGCACTATCGGCGGCAACGTGTCGCAGGATGCGCGATGCTGGTACTACCGCGCAGGCTGGCCCTGCTACCGCGCGGGCGGAAACATCTGCTACGCCGACACGCCTGAAGGCCGCAATCGCGAGCATGCGATTCTGCACGCGGAGCGATGCGTCGCGGTGAATCCATCCGACACGGCGCCAGCTCTGATCGCGCTCGACGCGAAATTTGTAATCAACACGCACAAAGGCGAACGCGTCGTCGATGCGGAAGACTATTTCATCGGTCCCGATATCGACATCACGCGGCTGCACATCCTGGAGCCCGGCGATTTGTTGACGGCGATTCGAATTCCGTCCACGTGGGGCGGTGCGCGCTTCTATTTTGAAAAAGTGCGCGACCGAAACGTGTGGGACTTTCCGCTGCTAAACGTCGCGTCGGCCATGACGCTTTCCGGCGGCAGGATCCAGCAAATCCGCATCGCGGTGAATGCTGCTGCCGCTCGTCCGCTGCGTTTGAAGGATGTCGAAAGCGCAGTGCGTGGTATGCCGCCGAACGCTGACACCGGGGAGATGGCAGGGAAATTGGCGGTCGAAGGCGCAGTCCCGCTGCGATTCAATGCGTATAAGATTCCGCTGATGAGAAACCTCGTGAAGCGCGCGATTGGCGGAGTGGAGCAAGCGACATGGGTTTCCTAGAATGGGCTATCGACCCGTGGGGACTAAGAGTTCCCATTCACATCGCGTGGTTTTTGATATGGGTGTCGGCCATTGCAGGGCTGGCCTTCTTCATGGTTCACGCAACGTATGTGCGGTACTTCGCCAAGCCTCGGCAATTCGCGCCTGAAAGTCCGCAAGTTGTCCCATCCGAGATACCCGCACGCGTACCACGACATTCGCGAGTCGCGCGCATGTTCCACTGGATCATGGCAGCCTCGATGCTGACGCTGCTGTTCACCGCATTCCTTCCCAAGGTTGGCGTCCAGTTCAACTGGGTGACCTATCACTGGATCGCGGGCACCGTGCTGACTGTGTCGATCCTCTTCCATATCTTTCACGCGTCATTCTGGCTGGACTTCTGGTCGATCTGGCCCGACAGGATCGACATGACCGATGCCTACAACAGAGTTCTGCGATCTATAGGACGTCCAGCTCCACTGCCTCGCAAGTTCGCCAAGTACCCGCTCGAGAACAAGCTCTACCATGGCGCCATCATGGTGGCGGGCCTCGCTGCGATCGCGACTGGCGTGTTCATGATGTTTCGCGTGCGCACGATCTTCTTCACGCGCAACCCATACCTGTTCAGCGACATGACCTGGGGAATGATCTACGTCCTGCACGGACTGGCAGGCGTAGGACTGATTGCTTTGATCATGGTGCACATCTACTTCGGCGTCCGCCCGGAGAAGCAGCCGATCACCAAGTCGATGATCTTCGGCTGGATGAGCCGCGAGTTTTATCTCGAGGAGCACGACCCCAAGCGATGGGTGGTTACTCCTATGGATGCAGCGCCGGGTTTCGAAGGATCGAAGAGGACTAAGTGATGCCAGCCGCAATTTTTGAGCACTGCAACGCAGTCGAAGAGTGCTATGAATTCATGCTCGCATACGCGGCGCAAGGACGTACGAGCGATCAAGGTAGCAAGCCAGGCGCACAGATTCGCGAATTTCTACAGCGCGCCGCAACAGCCATCTCGGCGCTGGCCGAAGAATGTTCGAAGGTTGTGAAAGAAAAGAATCTCGAGCCGGCCGAAAAATATCTCGCGTTCGTCGCGGTTGTCGATCGCGACGCGCGTGACTCACTGGCAGCAATCGATCTGGTGCTGGCTCAGCCCTCTATCAGTTCTCAACTAGTCGACAACCTCAACGCGTCCACCCATCTCCGTGCCTTGCTAACAGACCTGTTCCTGATGAGTGACATCCTCAGGTCGCAACTCACAATCCGCTAACATCTGGCGCGCAGCGCGATCCATGCATTTTCGTCTTGAATGGAAATCCGGGTTCAAATCTAGACCTTACGCCAGCTCGGTTTTCCCGGATCGACCAGCTTCAAGTGGACCGGCGCGATGCCGAATAGGGCGATGACGGCCGGCTGCTTACCGCCGCTCTTCACGCCGTCGTAATGCGGTGTGTTGGCGACGCGTCTGACGAATCCTCCGGCGGGAACCGGGACCGTGCTGTCTGGATCAAAATCAGCGCCGCTGTTCACCCACCATGTGCCAGACAGGACCAGCGAGAGCCGATCCGTCACATAGGAGTGCGGCGCGCTCATGTAGCCGGGATACCATTTCATCAAAACGAGATAGGGCCCGGGCTTGTCCAAGCCTCCATAGAGGATCGCCATCTCACTGCTGTGCGGTGGGGCACCGCTCCAGGAGGTCCACTTGATAGCATCGGGAAGAGTTACTTGAGTCTCCGAAGGATTAATTGCGCTGGCCTGCGCCGTCGCACCCGATGCTGCGAGCTGCAGACCCCCGGCCAGCATCGCTACCAGGAGCGCCCGGCGGGTCAAACAGATGCCGTCATCGATAATGACGACGGCTCCTGAAGACTTCGTTTCGGGCGCGGCCAAATTCGCGACCAGTCCCTTGGTAACTGTTGAAATCGTTTCGTCCTTGTCTCTCAGCATTTTGTACCCAGACCTATTTTGAGAACGCCGTCAGTTTGATGGCCGCGGCTGGCGTGCCTGAAGTCCGCAGCAGTCAGGTTCGCCGGTGGATTGGGTCGATCCACGCTACGGCCTCGGGCTTCTCCGCCGGTTCAATGTCGAGGTTGACGACGATTGTCTCCCGGTCGCTGCGCACAACCACGCATTTCAGCGGCTCCTCCGCCAAAGCGTTTATTTCCTGGTGCGGCACGTAGGGCGGAATATAAATGAAGTCTCCCGGCCCAGCCTCCGCGGTGAACTCCAAATGTTCACCCCAACGCATGCGCGCGCGACCGTCTACGACGTAAATAACGCTCTCGAGCGATCCATGATGGTGCGGTCCGGTTTTGGCATTCGGTTCGATTTTGACCGTCCCGGCCCAGATTTTCTGGGCTCCGACGCGAGCGTAATTGATAGCCGCGGCGCGGGTCATTCCAGGCGTCTGCGGAGTATTCTCATCCAACGAATCACTGGGAATGACCCTGACGCCGTTGGTCTTCCAATCGATTTTGTCTTTGTCTGACATTATTGTTCTCGACTATTCAAAATTTGAGCGGCCTCAGCCCGAACTTCGTGAAGACCATTTCCGAATTCTGCTTTCAGGAAGATAAACGCGGCTTCGAACATCGTCAAACCCGGCTACGAAGAGGAACTCTATGATCAAAACAAAACAATTCGGATGCGCACTATTATTGCTCGTGGTCTTCACCTCAATTGGGTATTCGCAAGAGACAACAAGCGAATATGTAGCGCCGTCGGAAGCTGTTCCGAAAGGCAAAGCTCCCAGGATGCAGGTTCAATTGCTTAGCGCTGACGAACCGACCAAACAATATGCGGTCATCTTCTACACGGGCGACGAGGCTTTTTCCGGATTGCTGGAGTTCGCGGAGAAGTATCACGTTACGAGTGCGCATTTCACCGCTATTGGAGCGGTGAGCGGAGCGACGCTGGGATGGTTTGATCCGCAGCGCAAAATGTACAAGAAGATTCCGATCGTCGGTCAGCACGAAGTGATAGGAATGAGCGGTGACATCGCGCTCTACCAAGGAAAGCCTGCCGTCCATACGCATATGGTGGTGGGGGCATCAGATGGAACGACACGAGCCGGGCATGTTCTCGCCGCGTATGTATCCCCGACGCTGGAAGTGATGGTCACAGTCGATCCGGTAGCGATGCAGAAACGGTTTGATCCGGAAACCGATCTGACGTTGATCGATCCATCTTTAAAATAGCAGCAGATTGTGCGGCCCCGCAAAGCAAACAGAAAGGAATGGTTGGAACAATGATGACTGAAGTACGTGTGATTGCGAGATTCGCGGCGCGTGAAGGAAAGGAAAGCCAACTGAGAGCGCTGTTGCAGAGCATGCTGGCTCCCACCCACGCCGAGTCGGGATGTAAGTTGTATGAGCTTTATGAATCAGATTCGAGCGGACGGTTCTACTTCTACGAAACATGGGAAAGTCAGGCTGCGCTCGATCAACATGCAGCGACGCCGCACTTCAAGCGATTGGCCCAGACTGCCCCGGAGTTGGTGAAAGAACCCTTCGAGGTTAATATTTTGAAAAAGATTCTGGCCGATTAACTGCGGAGCTGAGCCGCTCCGGGTTCAATATGCATTTGCGCAATGCTCTCGAGGACAAGCTGAGATGCTCAAGCTTCAGTGAAATTTCAGGTTTCCTGAATAGACAGTCGAGTTGGAAATCGGTAGTAACTCGGGGGCGAGTTTACTATCTGAATGAGTAGATCACCGATCAGCCGGCGCGAGTTTTTGCTTAGAGCTGGGCAGGCTGGTCTTGGTTTGGGATTCGGATCGCAGTTGCTTGCGCTGGCCGGATGCGGCAGCGGCGGCAACACAGTCACGGAAACTCCCGGCGGTTTCGATGCGATCATCGTCGGTGGCGGCGCGGCCGGCGCGATCGTCGCCGCCAAACTGCAGGCCGCCAGCGGCGGGCGCAAGCGCGTCCTGCTGATCGAGGCTGGCGGCCCGACCAGCGCGACCATCGGCGGCAACGACTTCCCGTCGTGGCTCCCATCCGACCGCACCGACCTCACGATTTTCGACGTCCCCGGCGAGTACTCGCTGCTGGCCTGGTCAACTCTCGCCGCGCCCTACCGGCTCACCGAGACGCCGTTCACCTGGCAAGGCATCGGACTCGGCGGCAACGCCATGTTCAACGGGATGCTGTTCCAGACCAATCCGTCGGAGAAATTCGATCAGGACTGGCCGGCAGGATGGAGTTCGGCCGAGATGGCGCCCTACTTCGCGACCGTCCGCCAGAATGTCCCGGTGACAAACACGCCATCGACCGATGGCGTCGCGCAGAATACCGGCCCGGCGGACATCATTCACCCGCTCTATGCGGGCAACGGATGGATCGAAGGCGACACCAGCGCGGGGATCAGCGGGCCGGGCGGAGTTTACAGCCGGCCGTATGTCGCGGCTGCCAGCGGCCGTCGCGCGGGACCGATCAGCGGATATTTTGCGGCGGTCGATCCGGGCGGAGTGCCGCAGGCAGGCCTCGAAATCCTGCAGTTTGCCAAGTGCGATCGAATCGACTTCGATGCCGATGGCACCGCGACGGCTGTGATTTATACCCGGCGGCCCAGCCTGGATCAGTCGCAGCCGGGCACTGAAGGTGCGGCTTTTCTGAAGCCCGGCGGCGTGGTCGTGATGGCGGCGGGCGCGCTTATCACGCCGCGCATATTGCTGTTGAGCGGCGTAGGTCCGCGCGGACGCGAGGCTGAGATTTTTCCCGGTCGTTCGAAGACCCCGAGCTTTAAAATCAACAATCCGCAGATCGGCGTCGGCGTGTTCGACCACATCATGACGATGGTCACCTACAGCTACAGCGGAGCGGTGCCGTACCAGGCGTACAACTATGGCAACTTCGCCGCCAATGCGGCAGACCTGGCCAACTACCTGGCCAACGGCAGCGGGCCGTATGCGCAGTACCAGCCGGTTTCGATTTTGAATTACGGGCTGGGCAGCGCGACGCCCAACATCGAGGTCTTCCTCAATCCGAATGGCGCCGGCGCGCAGGGCGGTCCGTTCTATGGTCCGACCGCTTTTTCGGCCTACTGCATGCTGCTCGATCCGCAGGCGCGCGGACTGATCACGCTCAACGATCAGGACCAGGTCATTGCGCCCGACATCTACTTTCCGAACAACGCCGACGGCGACGCCGATGCGACCCTGATGACCCAGGCCGTGTTCGATATGATCCAGCTGTTCGAGCAGAACCCGGATTTGAAGATCGTGTTCGGTCCCGGCAGTTCGAGTCATCCTGATCTGAATCCCAACAGCCTCGCCGACATCCGCACCTACGTCACCGGTCCGCAACCGGTGGACGGAGTCTATTTCAACAAGCTGGTAATTAATCACTTCGGCGGCACCGCCGCGCTGAGCGACGGTCCCGGCGGCGTCAATCCTAAAACGCTGATCGTGCGCGGCACGACCAACGTAGCTGTGGTGGACGCGTCGCTGATCCCGACCATCGTGCCGGCCCATCCGGTAGGCACAATCATGGCTGTTGCCGATCGTGCGGGCGATATCCTGGCAGCGCGTTGGAAATGAGTGATCGCCGCTGACGGTGGAATCGCCAGCAAAGAAAATTTCGAGATTTATGCTTTGGGAGACCTGTTTTTTGCGCTCAATTGTTAGGCCTGATGGTAGCATTTTGGCGCAATTTGCGCTTAAACGTTTAGCGCAAGTGCGATCGAGGGGAGGGTTGCTCGTAGTGCGTGTGCGGGGAAGGAAGTCGCCACTGCGACTTTCGGGGGACTTCGGTTCTTCAAACAATCTTCTGAGTTCGTTCAGATCTATCCGTTGCTTGTTCGGCAGCGCCCAACTGACTAGGGCTCGGGATGCCGGGCGTTAAGGATTTTTCAGAGGGGAGAATGGCTGTTTTTGGAAAGACCAAACCAGCGCTCAGCGCAACGCTGTTGCTGATCGTTGCTTTGGGGTTCTCGATCACGGGCTGCGGCGGATCAGGTGGTGGCGGCACGCAGGGGCCGTCGTCGGCTGGACCCGGACTTTGGGTGCCAAACTTCTTTGGCTACATTGTCACTGCATTCAACTCCAAACAGCGGCGCAAAAGCGGCTCGCCCGATGCGGCCCTGACCAACGCCAGCACCGCGATCGATTCGCCGGAAGAAGCCCTGTTCGACACGTCCGGCAATCTTTGGCTCACCAATTGTTCGGATGCGATCAACGGCGCCGGGCAGATCCTAGAGTTCACCCACGACCAGCTGAAGAAGCTGTCGAAAGATAACGCTCCCAATCCCGCCCAGACTCTATCCGACGACGGCAGCTTCAATATTTTCGGTTGCCCATATGGCGCGGCGTTCGGAAGCGACGGCAGCCTATGGGCGGCCAACCGTTTCTCGGCCGATTTGGTCAACTTCACGCCCACTCAGTTGAGTGAGGGCGGCGTGCAGTACCCGAACACGAAAATCTCGTCAGACAGCTTCGGCCAACTGGAGGGAATTCAGTTCGACTCGGCCGGGACGCTGTGGGTCGCCGACGTATTGAACTCCGAGGTATTCGGATTCAAAGCTGCCACCCTTACCGCCGCTGAAGGCACCAACGCGGACCTGACTCCCGACATCATCAACTCGTCAGCGAGTATTATCGGCCCCACCGATGTTCTGTTCGATTCGTCGGGCAATCAATGGGTCTCGAATTGCCTTGCGGACACGGTGGTGGAGTTTGCCGCCGGCGATATAGCCGAGAGCGGAAGCCCTACTCCCATCGTGGTGCTGAGCGCCACCGGCGTCGGCAACTCTTCCAGCCTGAGTTGTCCCGAGGGGATGGCGTTCGACAAAGGCGGGAACCTGTGGGTGAGTAACGCGCTGAGCGACAACTTCGGCAGTATCGTTCAGTTCACTGCCGCTCAGATTGGCGCGAGCGGCAGCCCGGCCCCGAACATCTTCCTGGATTCCAACGTGACAGGGACCAACCTGGATCAACCCGCGCTGTTCAATTTCGGCCCGAGTGTCGATTAGCAGGATGAGCATCCGAAACTGCGAGCGGTTTGGAATGAGCTGAAGTCGTAGGTCCCGCGGCGGGCGCGGGTTTCGTTTGGAGGAGAAGCATGAGTTGGCGTCCCGGTTTCAATTTCGTAAAGGCCTCGAGCATCACAAGGGCAGTTCTGGTCTTCGTGGTCGGGCTCTCGTTCGGAACGCTATTCAGCGGCGCACTATCGTCGAAAGCGGATACGTTTGCGCCCGTGCCCCAGGCCGGCAAAGCCGCAGCGCCTGCTTGCGAAGGGGGCGGGCTGAAGTATGGCAAGGCGGCAAAGAATCTCGAGCTCGCGAGTACGTTTGCGGTCATGCCTCCGGTCAGCGAGGTCAAGGGAGCGCCGACTTGCGACGGAGCGCTGAAGCCATCGAAAACGTCGTTGGGCGATCTCGACGTCACAAAAGCATGCACAGTTGCCGGCAGCAGCTCGCCCACCGCACCCACCACGTACGTGTACGACAACATCGACATCTACGGCGGCGGATCGCTCGCCTTCGCCGACGCCAATACCGACTTCTGGGCCAAGTCGATAATCATCGAAAACAACGGAACGCTCACCGCCGGCATCGCGCCTGACGGCGTTACCATCTCACCCGTAGGCACGAGCGGCGGAAAAATCACGATCCATCTCTACGGGGCGCAGCAGAGCAACAAACTCCACGCCGTGGGTGTCCCCTGCCACGACACTACTTGCGGAGTCGACAAGGATCTCTTCATGTCCAACAACATGAAGACGCTCGATCCGACGAGTTGCAAACCGGCCTCGAAGTTCGGCGGCACGCTTCCCAATGACGACTGCTTCTACATGTACGATTCGATGCCCTACGACGACGGCGGCAACGTGCCGGCCTACTACGGCTACAAAGTTCTCGGCATCGGGTACGGCGGCACCTTGCGTCTCTATGGTTTGAAAGGCGGGACTTATCCCGACACCACAGTCACTGCGAGCAACACTGGCACCAGCTGGATGCGGCTGAACAACTGCGCGACAGGAAACATGGACCCCAACTGCACGACCGACGGCGTGCTGAAGGCCGGCGCGACTACGCTGACTTTGTCCGTTCCTGCATCTCCGGGGCTCGGCTGGAAGAAGGGCGACGATATCATAGTCACGACGACGGACTACCTGGCCTCGCACACCGAGCACTTTAATCTCACCGCAGACTCGGTCGGCAACACAGTTACGATACCTGCGCCCGGACTGCTGTATCCGCATCACGCCGCCGTGATCAGCCTTTCTTCGCGACTTCCCTCCGGGCGCGGGATGAGTGATCTCACGTCGGTGGATACGCGAGCCGCGGTGGGGCTGCTGTCGCGCAACATCCGCATCGTGTCTGGCGGCGACATGCCACTGACTGATCTTGTCGCCCCTGCGGTGCCGCCCACACCCAACCCGGCGCAATACTTTGGCGGACACGTGGTCTTCAGGCAGGGCTTCAAGCAGCTCCAGATTCAGGGAGTTGAGTTCTATCAGCTCGGAGAAGGCGGCAGGATCGGACACTACCCGGTGCACTTCCACATGGCGCGGCAAGTGCCACCCGGCACTTACGTCAAGGACAGCTCGATCTGGGACTCGATGACGCGCTTTATCGTCCTGCACGCGACGCAGGGCGTGCTGCTGGCACGCAACGTAGGCTACCGGTCGATAGGAATGGGCTACTATCTGGAGGACGGCACTGAGACCGGCAACCAGCTCTACGCAAATCTGGGAGTCTCGGCGATTGCGGCGGTCAACGACTTCGCCAACTATCGGTTGGTTCCCGGGATACTTGCGAATAACAAGTACGGCGACGGGACGCCGTACCTACCCAATTCCGAAAACACCCCTTACGACTCCGACTTCGAGCATCCTTCGCTGTTCTGGTTCATGAATGGCTGGAACGATTTCGAATACAACATGGCGGTCGGGGCCGAGATGTGCGGAAATTGCTATTGGTTTCCGCCGGGCGCCAACAGCGCCGCATCACGAAATATGTTCTGGAGCGGATACGCCTCCGAACAGAAGAATTACGGCACCAATCAGGCGACGTCGCCGCTGATGGAATTCCTCGGCAATTCCTGTTCGACGGCGATGATGTCCTTCCATATCAACGGCAATACGACTTACTGCGCCGGGATAAATACAAACTTTGCCAATACTCCCAGCGTGGGCACGCAGTTCACGTCGGTCCCAAACGATCTTCTGCCGCTGCCGGTGGGCGTGAAAGACGACAAGAAAGCACCTGACATAGTGAACGAAACCTTCTATCCCAGGGTGAATGCGGGAGGAAATCGTCACCCGACGAAATGTCCCAGTCTGACCGGCGATTGCAGCGCGCAACCGGATTGCTCGAACAGCAATCTTGGCAACTGCCTGGTCCTGGTGCTTGACCGTTTTACGACCTCTTTCAACTTCGCGGCGAAGAACTTCGCCGCCATCTGGCTCCGTCCGCAGTTTAACCTGGTGCTCAACGGCGCGATCACCGACGTTCTCAACGGTGGCCTGACCTTCGTGACAGGCGGCGGCTATACGCGAGCCGATGCGCTGCTCGGGATCTGGGACCTCGCCAGGAAGACTGTATTTATTGGCAACACTCAGAGTTATGCGTCGAACCCGTATGCGTCCAATGGCGGCCCGGTCAACCCCACCGGCCTGAGCTGCGGCAACAAACAACCCGCCACGAACTATTGCATTCCGATTGACGTTAATGGAAACGACACGGGAGTTTCTTTCAACCGGGACAGCTTCTCGACCAATCAACGGTTCTTCAACATCTATGATGGTCCAGCGCTGGAGGACTCGAACGCCTTTCTCGACATCAACACGACACCGTTGACGGACTGCAATCTTACTACCCCTAATTCCGGCATCGATTTTCGGTGTTTCAACAGCAAATGGATGGAAGGAGTGCAACTCGGTGTCCCTGGTGTCTTCACAGGTGCCGGCATGCCGCCCTCAGCCTGCTATCTTCCCAACGCGGCGATCGCATGGAAGCAGCCAAACGGCTTCTACTATCCGCCCTCGTTCCACTCGACCAATCTATATTTCAACAACGTCGATATTCACCATTACGTGATCGAACCCAAATTCCTGCCAGGCAGTTACCAGACCGATAATAGCGCCACTAAACCGCTCTACTGTAACAGCCAGCCGAATATGTTCAGTCCTGACTTTACCGATATCGATCGGCAGACCGAACTGAACGATGACGATGGAACGCTAACCGGGCTGGTCGACACGGTATCGGTTAACCAGGACCCATTTTTCCAGGCGCCCACTCAGGATGTCGAATGCAGATCCGACGTGGCCGCAAACACCTCGGGCACCGCAATTACCAGCCCCTATGACTACGTCACCACGGTGGTATATCCGGATTGCGCGACAGTGCCGTGGAATGGACCGGTAAAAGAACCTTTCAAAGGTGCCTGCAATGATCCGACCGTGACGCCAGTCCCGTGGACCTGGAGCTATGACTGCGCCAACTCTGGGTGTTATGGCGTCCCGCTGTATCGCCAGTATCTGAATCCGGGCGAAGCGGCGGCGCCGTTTATCCGGATGTCATCGCAGGCCACCGGGCAGCGCGAAACGATGGCGCCGAATAATGGACTGTTTTACATCGACACGACCGTGGACCAGGCCACGCAGGGTCAGGCGGGGAACCTGTACAGCGTGTTCCAAAAGAACAAGAAGTACCATGTGTTCCTACTCTTCGCGAAGCCAGGCCCTCCAATCACTACCACCGCGGGCAGCAAGGAGACTTACCAGATTTTTGTGGGTAAGGGACTCGACACCACTACGCTGCTGAATTCGGTAGTGGCCGAGAAGGCCAACGTATCCAGCGCGGCTGCCTCGTTCACGACCTTCACGTGGCCTACCGGATGGGTGAAGACTTACCAGCCGAACGATACCGGTATGCCGCCGGCTGGCGGAGGCATCCTGACGGTTACGGTGGATCTTAGCGCGGCGGGAATGAGCGGATTCGGCACCGACTACAGCAACTCGGTCTATAATCCCATGAAGCCCACCGAAACGCGGTGCCAGCCGTCATCGATGTGCGCGTGGAACACCACCAACTCGGACTGCGAATGCAACATCCCCAACAACCCCAACGATCCGCTGGGCCAGTTCTATCTGTACAACGATTGCCAGGGTAAGACCGATACCAGCGGCCCCAGCACGGGCCCGGCCTCGTTCTGCAAATGGGCGATCAGTGACATCGACTATCCGGACGCCGGAGCTTACGGATTCTCGTTTGTCCTGGGGGACAGCTTCGCAACCGTGCCGACCCAGGCCGGGAGGGACGCGCTGCGGCCGCCACCGTCCTGTTTCCCGCAAACGCAAACCAATCCAATGCCGCCACCGCCGATGATTGCTTCGCCGTGGAACGTGCTGTTCAACCCGGCGTCGATGGACCTCGCGCAGGGCTGCTTCTATAGCAGCACACCGCCCGCGCCAAAGTTCTGTACCACTCCGGGGGAGGAACCGAGCGAATAAGCATCGCAAAGAGCAGGAGCGAAGCGTCAGCCGGGTCGGGCGCGCAAAGGCGGCAACGCCCGGAGGCACCGCTGACGCGAAAGCAGGATGGTTTGAAATGGGGGCACATACTCGGCCTGCGTTAGACGGCGCTCTGAAGGCTTGTACACTGCTCGCGGTCGCCGGCGTATTGCTGACAATCTTGCTTTGGTCGCCGGTGCAAGCGCAGACGGCGGTCTCGAAACTTCCGCCGTTGGTGCGACTTGCCCCGCCCTTCACCGCTGACAAGCTCGCAATACTGGCGAAGTTGCGCCAGAAGGATTTCAGCGAGCTGGATTCAGAATTTGAAGGGTACCAGCAAGCGTTCGAGAAGAATCCACTGGCAGAACTGAACGAGAAGCTGGCGTTCGACTCGTTTGCCACTGACGATCCCCATGTCGGAGATTTGATCGAAGAGTGGGTCACCGCGAAGCCGAATTACTTTGCCGCTCACATGGCGATGGGTTCCTACTTTTCGTGGAGAGGCTGGCATGCGCGCGGCGCCGGATTTGCGGATCATACTGCATCCCACCAGTTCGACAAGATGCGGACACTTTTCGCTCAAAGCGATACCGAAACCAGAGCGGCTCTGAAGCTCAACCCGAAACTCAGCATTGCATACGCGATCCTGCTGGGTGAGGCACGCGGAGAGGGCAATCATGAGCTTCAACAAACGTTAGAAAGCGACGCCCTCCGACAGATACCCGCCAGTTTCGTGATCCGAGAGGAGGCTATGGAATCCCGTTACCCGCGTTGGGGCGGCGATCATCAAATGATGGCAAACTTCGCGCAGCAGTCGCAGACGCTGGTGAAACAAAATCCGTATATGCGTTGGCTGCTTGGCTTCGTCGACGCGGACGAGGGAGAGATGCTCGGAATTCACAGCGAGCTCAATCAGTCGATCGTCTCGTTGACCCGGGCGCTCCAGAAGGGCGGCGACTATTCCGGATTCTATTTCATCCGAGGCGAGACCTACGGACAAATGGGATCGTGGCAGGAGGCGCTCGAGGATTTCAACCGCGCCAACGAGCTTTCTCCGCAAGACCCAGAATTGCTGATTCGGCGGGCCTATGTCTTGGCGGAATTCAAGAGGCCGAAGGAGGTTCTGGCAGACTTGCAGCTCGTCGACGTCTTCGAATCACCAAACGACTTGTCGACGCAGCTTCATGATTGGGCGGTTAAGGCGAGCAAGGAGCAGCCCTGAAGATCCGTCTAGGTGTCGGAAGTTGCGCGCAGCAGCGGCCAGGCCCGGTACAGCAGGTAGAGTGCTATCAACAGCATGACGGGGCTTTCGGCTGACGCTATTTTCACGTGGATGCGCTGCGACTCGACGCCGAGGTTCGAGAGGATGAAGATCGCGTGGCCGGCAATGACTTGCGCCATGTAGAGCAGCCCGAGGATTAGTCCCCAGCGTCGGCGTCGCAGGATTCCGAGGCCGAATGCGGCGATGATGATGGCTTGCAGAGCCATCGTGACGCGTGCCTCGTCGCCGTAGAACTTCACGCCGAAGATCACGTCCTGGAGCGGTGCGCCCCCGCCTGAAAGGTTGAATATTGCGCGCACTGCCAGGAACGCAGCCCATACGACGCAGAGGCCGGCGAAGATTAGAAGGTCGCGCGGCCAGCGTT
>JBEKLS010000037.1:0-30436 GCA_050010075.1 Binatus sp. (SeqCode)
CAGCCACCGCAGTCGTGGGCATCATAGTAATTCGATTCTCGCGCCGTGCCTAGGTTTCAAAGGCCGTCACCTTTCGTGTACAGTGTACACAGGCATCGAGGTGCCCGTTGGAGTTCACGTGAGATCCGAAGAAGGCCGAACGCAACTTGCGCAAGCACGAAGTGGAGTTCGTGGACGCAGTGACCGCATTCGATGATGACCGCGCCATAACTCTCGTGGATGAGCATCCTGAAGAGGAACGTTACGTGAGCTTCCGGGCCGATGCTCAGGGACGATTATTGGCAGTTGCTTACGCAGTCCGCGGCGATGCGATTCGGATAATATCGGCTCGAAAAGCGACCTCGCGCGAGCGAGCGCAGTACGAGGATAAGCGAATATGAAGCGAGAATACGATCTCAGCAAAGGCAGACGAGGACCGGTCGTTAGCTTGCCGCCCGAGAAGGTGCGCATCACGATACGGTTAGACCGGGACATCGTGGATCACTTCCGCGAGATCGTTCGAACGGCGCACCGCGGAAATTATCAGACCTTGATCAATGAAGCGCTCCGCGAACATATCGAGCGCCCGGACCTTGCCAAGCAGGTCGGCGCGGAAGTCCGCTCTATTCTCCGCAAGGAACTCGGAAAAATCAGGGCGAGCGCCTGAACGAGAGTTTGAATTCAACTGTTTGAGCTTGAGAGCCGGCGCAGCCGCGGCAGCTCTGGGAGCGGGCTGCCGTTTGCCTCGATAGCAACGTCGATGAAGCGGCTCAGTGCTTCGCGCAATTCGCCGATTGCGAGGCCCATATACTCGGGCGGAATCGGATCGAGCTTGGCTGACGCTTTCTCGTAGAGTGATCGAGCGCCCTCGAGGTTTCCGCGCTGCGCATGCAGGATCGCGACGGCGGCCTGGATCAGTCCCTGGTAGAAAAGCTTCTCCGCACCATCGGAGCGCTTCCAGATTTCCTCCCACGCTTCATGGCATTCGAAGAACCGGCCCTCGTTGAAGAGTTCGATTCCCTGCTCGTAGAAATCTGTGCGCGAATGCGTCACACGATTCGGTGTTCGGACGCGATTAAGAACGGGAACGGGATCGCGAGGAACTTCGGCTCGTCGAGGCGCACCGCGCGATACTCTTCCGTAGTGCCGGAATCGCGCACGGCCTCAAAATTTTCGAACCACATCTCGGCGACGCCGTCGTAGCGCGGCGCGCGACCATCCGCATAGCCAAACGGCCGCACGTGGCATTGCAGGTAACGCCGCGCCTGCGGAATTTTCGCCGCCAGCGGTCCATGATGCTCGCGCCAGTACTGCTGAAATGCCGCGACCTCAGTGCCCGGCTTGCGCGTCAGCAGCGACAACACTTTCACCGCTTCGGCGCCAGCGGTCCCCTCTTTCTGGATGATCTCCTCGACGACTATCGACCCGGTCGTCGACATATCGACAAACTTCGCGTCGTCGGCGGACGCCGCGCGCCGTGGCGCTGTGTCAGCGTTGCTGCGGAGCGCGTCTTCGTCGTCGAACCAGGCCTCCGAGATTCCGTCGTACAGCGGTTCGCGATTGCGGTAGGCGGACGGCAGCGTGATAGACGCGATGTATTTCCGCAGCTCCGGTATTTTGCGGATGACGGCGGCGTGTTCGTTCAACCAGTAGCTGCGAAAATCCTCGACGCTGAGTCCGGGCTTGCGCTTGAAGAAGTTGAACGCCTTGACCATCTGCTTTTATGCGTTTGCCTCAGGCGCCTCTGCCGTGGCGCAGCAGCCGTCCTGTCGTTGCGCCGGTCTGCTCGCCGTCGCGCATCGTTATCTCGCCGTTGACCATGATGCAGCGGTAGCCGTCGGCCTTGCGAATGCGGCGCCATTCGCCGCCCGGCAAGTCGCGCGCGATTTCCATCGGCCGCACCGCCAGCTTGTCGTAGTCGTAGATGACGATGTCGGCCGGCGCGCCCTCGCGCAGGAATCCGCGATCACTGAATCCCGCGCACAGCGCGGGCAGCGCACTCAGCCGCCAATGCGCATCCTCGAGGCTCAGCATCTTGCGGTCGCGCACGAGCCCAGCGAGAAATTCGGTCGGATACTGCCCGCCGGTGAAGAACTTCGTGTGCGCGCCGCCGTCCGAAACGCCCGGAATCAGGTACGGATAGTCGATCATCTCCTTCATATATTCCATGTTCTGATTGGGTCCGGGCGCGTAGAACTCGGTGCGCAGATCGTCGGCGACCGCAAGATCGAGCATCGCGTCCACCGGATGCTTGCCGGTGCGCTCGCCGAACTCGCGCAGCGTGAGCCCCTCGTATTCCTTCATGTCCTCGCGCGCGACCTGCGTCACGAAGATCAGTTCGAATTCGTCCGTGATGACGCGCGGCAGACGATTGCGCAATCCCTCGCGTCGCGCGGGGTCCGCTAGCTTCGTCATCCGCTCCGCGGCGGTGCCGGTGGTGGCGTCGCACCATGCCTGGCATTCGTCGAACAGATTCCAATCGACAAACGTAAACGCCATGCCGGTGTCGCTCGTGACGGCTTGCCCATAGACGGGAATTCCGCGCTGGCGGCAGCTTTCGAGCCACTGGATTTGTCCGCGATGCACATACGGATGCGAGTCGCGCGGCTGCACGACGTTGTAGAGCACCGGCCGCCCGCTGAGTTCGGCCAGCTGCTCGAAATGCTTGAGGTCGTGCATCGGATCGGCGCTGACCAGCGTCATCTGGATGAAGCCCTCGTTGCGCCGGCCGAGCACGCGCGCGAGCGCGAGGCAGGTTTCGTCGGCCATCAGGTCGGAGACCATCGGCGTGCCGTCGAAGTCGCGCTGCACGCAAGCGGGCCCGTTCGGGTCGAGCCGCTGCGCCGACCATCCGCATGCGCCCGCGTCCATCGCCTCGTCGAGCAGCCGGCAAATCTCGCGCGTCTCCCACTCGGTGGGCGGCCGCGTCTTGGCCGCCTCCAGGCCCATCACCCACGTCAGTAGCGGCGAGACCGGAACGTACGGCAGAATGTTCACCGCCTTGGGATGGCGCGCGACGCTGTCGAGAAATTCCGGAAAGGTGGTCCAGTCCCACGGCATCCCGGCTTTCATCGAGGCGTACGGAATCGCTTCGACCCGCGTCATCGTGAGCATCGCGCGCTCGCGGCTTTCAGGATGCACCGGCGCGAAGCCGAAGCCGCAGTTGCCGATTACGACCGAGGTGACGCCGTGCCAGCTCGAGATCGAGCAGTAAGGATCCCAGAAGAGTTGCGCGTCGTAGTGCGTATGCAGATCGACGAAGCCAGGCGCGACGATCAAGCCCGAAGCGTCGATCGTCTCGGCGGCGTCGGTCGAGCGCAGGCGCCCTATTTTTGAAATCAGGCCGTCCTTGATGCCGACATCGCCACGAAAGCGCGGCATCCGGGTACCGTCCACGACGATTCCATCGCGAATAACGAGGTCGAACTCAGCCATGGCTCAACCCTCCGATTAGCTGATACGTCGAATAAGACGAACTTCTGGGAAAGTCGCACCGGCGGGCCGCAGTTGTCAATGGAATCAAGCCTGTTACTGCTTCACCGTGCCGGGTTCCAGCTCGACGCCAACCGGGACCAGCACGCGGACTACCATGTTGTAGAAGGCGACGTTCTGGACCAGTTCCATCAGGCGGCGGGTGTCGAGGAAGGTCGCGAGCGCGTTCCAGGTCGTGTCGGTTACGCGGACGTTGTTGGTTGCCTCGACGGCGTAGCGAATCACGGCGCGCTCGTGGTCGCTGAACTTCGGGGATTTCTCCCAGTCGGCGAGAGCTTCGAGCTGATCGCGGGTGACGCCGGTGCGGCGCGCGAGGTTCCAATGATGCACGAACTCGTATTGCGCATCGGTGAGCCGGCCGACGGTGCAGATGGCGAGTTCGCGCAGCTTCGGATCGAGCGCGGTTTTGTTGCGCAGCTCGCTGCCGATCTGGCAGAAGCGGCGCAGCAGATTCGGTGTGTGCGCGAGCGCTTTGAAAATATTGCCGACGGTGCCGCCGCGCTCGGCGGCGAGGTTGTCGAAGATCTCGCGGTCGGCTTCGGGAAGGTCTTCGCGATTCAGGTAAGGTACGCGCGCCGCCATTGGGCACCTCTCTTCAATCCGGTTCCCCTTCCATCGGGGGAAGCCGTTAGGGGTTAGGTTGTCGCCTCATTCGTTGCGCGGAGGTCTAAGTCCCGACGCCTGCATCAATCAGGCATTGGCGGAATCCTGAATCGCGCGCAAAGGATGCGCGCTGTATCAGGACCCTCACCTTCATCCTCTCCCTTACAGGGAGAGGAGACAGAAACCCTCCCCTATGGGGAGACGGAACACTCCTCAGGCGAATAGCATTTCTGACATTGCGCCGCCTGGCGGGATCATCGGCATGACCGCTTCTTCCTTCGGGATCACTACGTCGATCAGCACCGGGCCAGGAGTGGCGAATGCTTCTTTCATCGTCGCGACCAGATCTTTCGCTTTCTCGATCCTGAAGCCGCGCGCGCCGTAGGCGTCGGCGAGCTTGACGAAGTTCGGCACCGACATCGCCGAGTACGAATAGCGCTCGGCGTAGAACTTCTCCTGCCACTGGCGCACCATGCCGAGGAAGTAGTTGTTCAGGATGATCACTTTAATGTCGACGTTGTACTGGACCGCGGTGCCAAGCTCCTGGATGTTCATCTGGATCGAGCCGTCGCCCGAGACCACCACCACTTTCTTGTCGGGCGCCGCGAAGGTCGCGCCGATTCCGGCCGGCAGCCCGTAGCCCATCGTGCCCAGTCCGCCCGAAGTCAGCCACGAGCGCGGATGCTCGAACGGGAACATCTGCGCCATCCACATCTGATGCTGGCCGACGTCGGTGGCGACGATGCAATCGCCCTTGGTGATGTTGTGTATCTCGGTGATCACGTCGAACGGCGAGACGCTTTCGCCGCGACTGATATTCTCGTAGAGCGGCTTCTCCTTCTGCCACTGGAGGATCTGCTGATGCCATTTCGCCCAGTCGGCGTGGCGCTTGGCGATACTCTCGCGGCCCTTGATCGTCGTGAGCATGTCGGTGAGGACCGACTTGATGTCGCCGACGATCGGGATATCGACCTTGACGTTCTTCGAGATCGACGACGGGTCGATATCGATATGGATAATCGTCTCGGCCTTGGGCGCAAATTCTGAAATCTTGCCGGTCACGCGATCGTCGAAGCGCGCGCCGACTGCGATCAGGCAGTCGGTGTTGCAGACTGCGGTATTGGTGCCGTATGAGCCATGCATCCCGAGCATCCCGAGCCGCAGCGAATCGGAGGCCGGGTACGATCCCAGTCCCATCAGCGTTTCGGTAACCGGGATGCCGAGTCCTTTGACCAGTTCGCGCAACTCAGGCGCGGCGCCGGACCATTGCACGCCGCCGCCGACGTAGAAGAGCGGCGTCGAGCTTTTTTCGATCGCCTCGATGGCGCGTTCTATCTGACGCGGGTTGCCGCGAATCGTCGGCTTGTAGCCGCGCAGGTCGACGCGCTCGGAAAGGTGAAGAGTATGCTCGGCCTGCTGCACGTCTTTGGGCAAATCGACGACAACCGGGCCGGGGCGTCCGCTGCCGGCGATGTAAAACGCTTCCTTGATGATGCGCGAGATGTCTTTGACGTTCTTTACGAGGAAGTTGTGCTTGGTGCACGGGCGCGTGATGCCGACGAAGTCCGCTTCCTGGAAAGCGTCGTTGCCGATCATCGTGGTCGGAACCTGGCCCGACAAGACAACCATCGGGGTGGAATCCATGTAAGCGTCGACGATTCCGGTGACGGTGTTGGTGGCGCCGGGGCCGGAGGTGACGAGCACGACGCCGGGGCGTCCGCTGACGCGCGCATAGCCCTCGGCCATGTGGGTCGCGCCCTGTTCATGGCGGACGAGGACGTGCTTGATCTTCGAGTCGAGGAGCGCGTCGTAGGTCGGGAGGATGGCGCCTCCGGGATAGCCGAAGATTACATCGACGCCTTCGGCAATGAGGCTCTCGATGATGATTTGTGCTCCGGTAAGTTTTTTCATCGCGTGATTTTCTTGCAAATTCTTCCTCTGAGTTGAGCCTTCAAAGTTACACTACCTGGAGATAGCGGCACAACTTCCGCTTTGCGGACGTGTGAAAACGGTGAACTTAGGTGTTTTGTTGATGCGGATGCCGTACGATCGGGTGGATGAAAGTTCGCGTCTTTGAACGTACCCAGATTGTCCGGCGGCCGCTTGCTGAGACCTTTCGATTTTTCTCTGACGCGCGCAATCTCGAGCGGCTTACGCCGGCGTTTCTCAATTTTAAATTTTTGGCACCGCCGCCGGCCGAAGTTCATCCCGGGACTGTCATCGACTACCAGATTCGGCTGTACGGCGTGCCGGTGCATTGGCGGACGCGGATAGAAGTGGTCGAGGCGCCGAATCGGTTTGTCGATGTGCAGGAGAAAGGGCCGTACGCATTGTGGCGTCATAGCCATAGCTTCAGGAACATTGGCGGCGGCGCGACCGAGATGAAGGATCGCGTCGAGTATGCGATGCCGCTGGGGGTGCTGGGCGAGATTGCGTATCGGCTGTTCGTGGCGCGGAGTCTTGCGCAGATTTTCGATTATCGAGAAAAGGAGCTGGCGGCGGTTATGGCGAGGGAAAAACCTAACCCCTAACCCCTTCCCCTGGTGGAAGGGGGACCGGATTAGGAAAATTCTGCTTGCGTCGTAGAACCCTTGACTGCTGGCGGCTACGCCCGCCAGCTTCCTCTGCTGTGTAAAGTTAGCGGCGGGCACGGCGGCCCGCCCTACTGAATCTTTTCTTTTCTGAATACTGGGTGCAGGGGTTACCCCTGCCGACGGAAGTGTGAAACCGACCGTGGGTTTCACGTTTAATTAGGTTCTTCTTCCTAATAGTGCTGCGCTGGTTCTGAATTGCCGGCGCCTGGTTCTGCGCTCATTACTTCGAAGGTCTGATTGTTGGGCGAGAACATGCCGCGCACCGTCATGGTCTGACCGGGCTGCATTTTCTCGAACGTGTCTTCGCCGAGGCCGGCCACGTTGAAGTTGGGCCGGTACTGACGGACCGCCTGCCAGACGTCGGGCCAGTGGATGACGCCGCGAGGGTCGTCGACGTAAGCGTCGTTGAGCAGGAACTTGTAGGTCTTGGTGCCCACGCCCATCGTGATGACCTGCCTGCTGCCGTAGATCTGGTCGGGGCCGGGTTTGGAGATGACCACCGTGGTGGCCAGCGGAACCATCATGCCGCGCAACTGGGCCTCGGCGCGGGCGGCGGCGAATACGATCAACGAAATCACGATCGCGAACGCACTGATGCGGGAAATTGTTTTTTTCATTGGAGTGAAGCTCGATGCCCTGTTCAGATCATAGGGAGGGCGGCGTCATACGATCAAGCAGGTGATTTTGATAGGGGGCTGTCTGCTGTAAGATAGCCGGCGGCGCGCCCGAACCGGCGCGGACGCACCGCAAAGGAGACTTATGCGACTGTCATCGTTACGAATCGTAGCCGGTAGCTTGCTGGCCGCGGCATTGTGCTCGACGGCGCCGGCGCAGGCCGGGGTCAAGCCGGGCGATGTAATCACCCCGGACAATGCGTACAAGGTGGCCGCGCTGCTGAGCCCCGGCAATTACATCCTGGTTCAGCAGGGGATGCAGCTGAGGATCGTTCCGACCGACAAGCTCGATTGGCCGCCGCCGTTCAAGAACGCGACCGAGCGCTATTCTCCGCAGGTCCAGCTGCTGCCCGACGGCAGCATGGGTGGCTATACGGCCGGGCAACCGTTTCCGCTGGTCGATCCCAACGACCCGGAAGTGGCGATGAAGGTGATGTGGAATTACAGTTATCGGCCGCTTTACAGCGACGATATCGACATGCGCTTTCCGGAGGTCGCCACGTTCGGCAAGTACGCCAACGGCTCCCCGCTCAGCTACTACACGGTCGGCCACTTTGCGTTCTACAACAATATCGGGCGCATCGAAGTGCCGCCCATACCGACTGATCCCGACGCCTTGAGCAGCGGCCTGCGCTATCGGTTCGGGTTCTTTCCGTTCCTCGAGCCGACCGCGCTGCGCGGTTTTGGGATGACGCGCGAACGGTATATCGATCCGAAAAGAGAAGACAACGTTTGGGTGTACAGTCCCGGCACGCGCAAGCTGCGTCGTGAATCGGCGGGGCTGATGGCAGACAGCACCGGCGCGCTGCCGGGATTCGGCGGCGGCGGCGGTGGCGGCAGCATCAGCGGCGGCCTGGGCGGAGTCAGCGGGGCGCCGTCCTACGCCAACACGCTCGATCCGGATTCGTACTTCGGCTTCTCGGCGAAGATCGAGGATTTCACGTACCGATTCCTGGGCGAAAGGGAGATGCTCGCGTCGGTGGAAGCGGAGCATTCGCCGGCGCCGCAATGCCCCTTCGATGGCGGCAAGACGATATGCCCCGAAGACTGGGAGATGCGCAATCTGTACGTGATCGAAGCCACCGTGAAGAAGGGTCTTGGGTCCACGATACCGAAGCGGATTCTCTACATCGATTCGGAAGGATGGTTCGTCACGGCGTCGGATCAGTACGATCGCGAAGGCAAACTGTGGAAGACGATCGCGACCTTCAACACCTATCGCGACCGGCCCGTGCCCGACGCGAGGGTCGCGATTTATCCATACAAGCGGATGTTCCAGATTGGCCTGGTCGATGAAGATCTCACCACCGGCTACAGCTCGGTCGTCTACATGCCCGGCAAGACCGCACCCGATCGCGAATGCTGGTACATCGACATGGGAACGGTGGACAACTCCTTCCTGGCTCCGTCGGCGCTGGCGAGAGAGGGTCACTGATCGGCGAGGGCCGCGCTTAGAGCTGCAGCACGAAGCGGATGTCGCCGAGGCGAAGCTGGCTGCCCGCGCTCAGAAAGCTCGAGCCGTGGATTTGGCGGTCGTCCACGTAGCTGCCGTTGGTCGAATTCAGATCCATCAGCTCGAAGCCGCCGTCGCGGCGCATCAGGCGCGCGTGCTGCCGCGATACGCTGGCATGCGGGATAACGACGTCGTTGTCCTCGCCGCGGCCGATGGAAATCTCGTCCTTCATCAGCGAGTACTCAGCCGGCACCGGATCGATGCGATCGACGGCGACCAGCCGCGCACCCGTGGTCTGTCCCACGCCGCGCGGCGCGGTTACCGGCGATGGTTGCGGCGGCCGGGCGGGCGGGCGCTGAACCGGACGCGGCGCTGACGCCGACGGCGGGGCCGACATTCGGAGGGAAGGTGCACCCTGCGCCTCGACGATGGCCTTCAGCTCATCGGCCGGCATCCCGAATCTCATTCGCGACAGCCCGAACAGCCCGAGAATCGCGATTAAAGGTACGGCGCCGTTCCACCAATTGAAGGATAGTTGCTTGAGGCCGGTGCCGGTTTCATTTGAGCCGGCCGTGCCGCCGTCCTCGGGCACGTTGATCGCCGCGCCCCCGACACCGCGTACCTGGTACGAAGTGTCGGCGTCGCCCGAATTGCCGTTGTAGTCGATTTTCAGCTGGACGCTGCGGTTGGTGCCGTCTTCAATCGGCCGCGGCGTGCGATAGGTCAGCGAGTACTCGGTCGCGATCGAATGGCCAATCTCGCGTACCAGCGACGGAAAGCGGCCCTCCTCGGTGATGATGTTGTACGAGCGGCCGTGTGTCGCATCGACGATTTCCTGGTACTCGGGCGCGATGAACGGCGGCGGCACGACCGCATAGAGCGTGAGCCCGTTTTTCTTGAGCAGGTCGGCGACCTTGGTGCCGGTCTGATCGGTTACCTGCACGCCGCGAGTGTGATGGTCCCAGAAGGCCTGGTCATGGGCCGAGTCGGCCGAGCCGTCGCCGTCGTGATGAGGCGGCGCGTCGGTGACGATGATGATAATGCCCTCGGCCTCGGGACGGAACGGAAACTTGGCGGCATAGGCGAGCGCGTCGAGCTGATCCTCGGGGATGTCGCCGCCGCCGCCGGCGTTGAGGGTGCCGACCCAGTCGGTGAACTGCTTCACGTCAGAAGTAAACGAGTCGCGATAGGCGCAGTTGCAGTCGGGATACGACGAGACGACGTAATCCTCGAACGTCACCAGTCCGAGGCGGTAATCGCGGCTGTTGGATTGTAGATCCTGCGCAAACTCGATGACGTTGGCCTTGACCGCGTCGATATAGGGCTGCATCGATTCGGTGACGTCGAGCACGAAGACGATATCGACGGGGCGGCCCTGGCCGACGCCGCGGAAGTCGATAATTTTGGCTTCCTTGCCGTCCTCGAAAACTTTCACATTGTCAGGACGAAGATTCCCGACCGGGTTGCCATTCTCGTCGGTGAGACCGAAGTCGAGTTGGACGCCGCCGTCAGTGTCGAAGTGCTCGAGGCCCGGATTGCCGGTAGTGATTTTCAGGCTGGCGCGGGCAGCTGTGACTCGAAACGCGAAACCAAGCAGAAGAAAAATCGTAAACAGACAGCGGCGGAAGTTTCTACTCGAGGAGTGCATCGATGGCAATGATTCTCCGGATCGTGGAGGCAATCAGTCAAGCTCCGTGTTCAATTGGACGTTTATGCAGGCGATTGTATTCTTGCCTTCGCACACCGGTTAGGTTATCCCAAACGCTGACCGAATTCTCCTTCAATGGATTCCGAGTGAAAGATTTTTTTGTGCACCGGTGTGTTCGCGGCCTGATATTACCCTTCGTCATCGTCGTTTGCGTGCTGCTGGCCGGTTTCGGATCGGCGCAGGCGGCCAAGAAGGGGAAGGTTGAAATTGGATTCAAGGGTTTCCTGGCGTCGAACTCGCAATACTTCCAGGGCGTTCTGCTCAACATTCAGACGGTTCGCATCAATCCCAAAGCGAATGCGGGGCCCGGCAGTGGCAAATGGTCACACATTCCGGCACCCCCAGGAATCGGCGGGTCGGGACGTTTCGCGGAGCTCCAGATCGATCTCAACGCCTCGCAGAACATCCCCCAGCTATTCAACACCGCCGCAGTGCGGGCCGATACCTACAAAGTTGCCGAGATTAGACTGGACCCGAACATTCCCGGTTACCTGATTCCCAACTGCCCCAATGCGCCGAGCGTTCCTTCCGGCGGCTTCAACAGTGACGGATGCGTCGCCGTTCCTATCACGGTGACCAACAATGTTCTGAGCGTGCCGATCGATTTGACCGCGCCGTCGAATGGAAAGACCTCGGCGCTGATCATTCAATTGGGCTTCACGATAATGGCGGTGCCTACCGCGCCCGGCGACGCGTTCACGGTGTCGGTTGTTCCGATCGCGCCCACCAATCCCTCAACCGGCGTGATCACCGGCACGATAAATGTCCAATCAAACCCGAACCCCGGCACCGGCACCAGCACTACGGGTGTGAAAGTTCGCAAGCTGGCGGTGAGCGCCCTGGCAGTCGGTACCAGCAACGTGCTTGCGACCGCCGTGGTGCACAACAACTCTTATACCCTCGTGCTTCCGGCTGCGGGCGGGCCGGCAGCGCCCGGATTTGGTTCGCTCTACGACATTGCGATCTCGGGAGGTGCGGATAGCTACCAGGCCTTGCGGATGCCGCCGTTGTACCCGGGGCAGCAGCTTGAAGCCGACTTCAAGCCGACCGGAAGCGAGACGCTCGGCAATATCACGGGCACTATCAGCGACGGATGCGAAGCAACCAAACCCGTCGTCGGCGCAACGCTGCAATTGCTGCTTCCACCCGACACCATCTCCAACCCGCCCGAGGGCTACTGTTTCGGCCCTCCTTCTCAAACCGCTCAATGCATCACGGTGGCGGTGGCGAATACCGACAATGCGGGCGACTTCCCGTTGCCCGGAACAGTTACGATCCCGTCCCAGTTCCAAAACGTGCCCGTGGCTCCGAATTCCTCGAGCTACGTGATGGAGATCTCGGCGCCCGGCTACCAGACATTGTTTGTTCGGACCAAGCCGGGAACTCAGGGCAAAGTCGCCGGCACCTGCAGCCCCGACCAAAGCGGCAGCGGCACCTTCAGCTCGTGTAATTTACAGCTGACGAAGGGATATGTGACGGGAGCCTTCCAGATAACACCTCCACCGTCCGGGCAGACCACGCTGGTGCAGGTGTTTGCCGAGGATCACGACACCAACAATATCGAAAGCGCGCTGCCGATGCCGGTCACCGTCACGCACTCGAACAATGAAGTCGTGAACTACACGTTGAATGTTCCGCCGAATGTGCCAGCCTTCGATCTGTTCGCGACTACGATCGATCTCTACCAGGGGGTTACCGATCCCTACCAGGGACACAACATCGTCACGGTGAGCGACGTTCCCGCGCCTTCCGCGTGTGCGACGGTTACCGCACCGACGCCTCCCGATCAGACGATCGACTGCACGGGTCATGGCAGTATCACGGGGACCGTGACCAATCCGGACCTGGGCACCTCGGTCGTGCTCGAGAAGCTCGATCCCGACGGCCCGGTGGGCGACAACGAGGTCCAGATAACAAGTTCCGTCGTGCGCAATCAGCCCGACGTGGGGAATTTGACCCCGACCAGCAACTACAGCTTCTGCGCGCCCGCCGATACGGCGGCATACCAGGTGCAGCGGGTCGAGCTCCTGCCGACACCGGTACCCTCGATGACGCCGGACGCGATCCCGACGCCGGAAGCTGTCGGCACTCCGATCAGCGTGACAATACCGTTTCCGCCGCCGGCCGGTGGCGGGAGCCCGACGCCGACGCCGGCTATCAATTGCCCGACCACCTGCTCTTACCCCAATGGCCAATGCCCGGGTATCTGCAACAACGTTCCCGCGCCGAGTCTGTGATGCACGCAGTGACGATCCGGAAGATATGGAATCCTGTGCGGGTACTGGCTATGAGCGCGATGAGTATCGCGCTCGCCTTGTCGATTGGCGGGTGCAACAACCAGACTGGATTTTCCGGCAGCGTCGGCAGTACGCCTAATGCGCCGAAGCTGACGTCGTACAACATTTTCGGTGACGTCGGCACGCCGTTCACCGCGACCGTCTCGGATTCGCGATCGTCATGGACGCTCCAGGGCAACGTCCCGCTTTACATCGTAATCATCAACAACCTCCAGCCGAACCGAATCGTCGCGACAAAGACCACCAGCAACAGCAACCTGCTGAGTCTCGAAATAATCCTCGCCAACCGCGTCGCCGACCTGCAGTCCACCAGCGCGCCTTTTGGTACCGTCTCGACGCAGGCGGGAGGGACCCTGGATCCGATTCCGCCGCCGGCTGATCCGGACCTGCGGATTTTCGCGTCAGGTCCGCTCAACAAGAACTACACGGCACTGGTCGAGGACATTAACACTGGCTTTGTGATCGACGCGCGCGCGCCGACTTTGATTCTTTTCGACCAGCCGGATGGCAAGGTTGACGCAACGTTTTACGGCAGCAATGACTTCGGCACTTTCACTCTCAACATGACGCTCGCCGGCCAGGTTGTGGCCAAGGTTACCAAGGGACCGAACGCGACGATTCGCGAGCCCTGACCGGCGCGCCGCGTTGAGTCAGCGCTTGCAGTAGGGCCGCGATTCGCTGATTGCCGCGGTCCGTTTGACAGCCTGCCTCTTTCGTCATACTTAGCCTCTGTGGCAAGTCAGCGATTCGAGAAACGCACCTGAATCTTCCCGCCTCTGAAATCATTCTATGACGCAGCTCGTACGCCGGGTCCTGTTGGTAGTGGTGATCATCGCGATCGCCATCGCAGTGATTCCCGCCTTTCATTATTACCGATACCTCGAAAGCCACGTCGACACCGATGACGCTTACGTCGACGGCACCGTCGCGCTGGTTTCGTCGCGCATCGCCGGATCCGTCACCAACGTTTATGTCGAGGACAACTGGACGGTTAAGGAAGGTCAGTTGCTGTTGACGCTCGACTCGCGCGACTACGACGTCAGGGTTGATCAGGCGCAGGCGCAACTCGATCGCGCCAAGCAGTCGGTCGATGAGCTCTACGCGGGGGTCGATGCGGCGCGGTCGGGCGTAGCGCTGGTCGAGTCGCAGCTCAAGCAGGCCAAAATCGACTACGATCGGTACAAGTCGTTGAAGGATCAAGGCATCGTCTCTGCCGAGCAATACGATCAAGCCGACACCGGACTGCGAATCGCGAGGGCCGACGAAGCCCTGGCGGAGCATCAATTGACGCAAGCCCAGGCGGCGCTCGGCAACGAGAAGAACGACCATTCGCGCTACGACCGCCCGGTCGTCAGGCAGGCCGAGGCTGCTCTGGAAGCCGCCAAGCTCGACCTGGGCTACACCAAAATCACCGCGCCGTTCACCGGCGTCGTCACTCACAAAACCGCGCACGTCGGCAACCGCGTGCAGGTCGGAGAACCGCTGCTCGCGATAGTCCCGCTGCGCAAGCTCTACGTGACCGCGAATTTCAAGGAGACGCAGCTCACCGACGTGCGCGTCGGGCAAAAGGCGGAGATCGTTGCCGACATCTATCCCGGTTACACCTACCAGGGACACGTCGACTCGATCAGCATGGGCACCGGCGCGGCCTTCTCGCTGCTACCGCCCGAGAACGCGACCGGCAACTGGGTCAAGGTCGTGCAGCGCGTGCCGGTCAAGATTGTCATCGATGGTAAGGTCCCCGACGACAAGCCGTTGCGTCTCGGCCTATCGGTGGAAGTCGCGATCGATCTCAGCGATCGCAGCGGGCCGCTGCTGTCCTCGATGGTCCAGCAGCATTACCAGAAAGAAGACGGCGAGACGCTGCCCAATGAGTCGCTACAGCCGGCACCGGCCGAAACGCCGCCCGACAACAGCATGCAGCAACATTTCATGAGTCCGCTGCAACAGCACTGACCAACTGACACGCGTGTCAGTCAATTGCGCGTTTGGCCCACGTGTAATACGCTGCGGTTCGCGCGGATTTTTCCGCCCGCGCCTATCCAA
The DNA here is from genome assembly GCA_050010075.1 of Binatus sp. (SeqCode). Taxonomy (GTDB): domain Bacteria; phylum Desulfobacterota; class Binatia; order Binatales; family Binataceae; genus Binatus. The sequence continues at coordinate 14,847 of JBEKLS010000037.1, forward strand.
TGCTCGACCCTCGCGATATTGAGCAACGCCTGTCGGCTTACCTTGGCGCGCCGGTCGCGCAGTTGAGCATCCTCGCCAGCGGCTGGGAGACTACGGTCTTCGAGTTCACGCTCGCGACGCCCTCGCAGACGTTCGGCACGATCCCGGCCGGGGTGCCGATGGTTCTGCGCTTCTATCAAGGCTCCCTCGCCGACGCCAAAGGTGCGCGCGAACATACCACCATCGATCGGCTGTTCGCCGCCGGCTTTCCGGTTCCGCGGCCGTATACCTTCGAGGCCGATCATGGCGCGCTGGGCGCGCCTTTTCTGATCATGCAGCGGCTCGCCGGCGGACCACTGTTCGCGGTGCGAAGTTTTCCGAGCGCGTTCAAAACTTTTTCGCTGGCGTTTTTTTCTTTCGTGCGCGCGCAATCGCGGTTGCACAAATTCGATCCGACGAGCGCAGGTCTGCGCGAGATTCCGCGCGCGTATGCGCCGATCGGCGACGCCGGCGCTGAATCGCCACTGCTCGATCGCATTCTCGCCATCATCGCCAATCGGGTCGAGACCGGCCCGCTCCCCGGCCTGCGCGAGGCGCTGAATCTCGTCACCGAGCGCGCTCCGAAATTTCGCCGCAGCCCGGACTCGCTGGTGCACATGGACTATCACCCGCAAAACGTGATGGTGGACGGCCTGCGCGTCACCGGCGTGATCGATTGGGTGAATACCGACTTCGGCGATCGGCATCTCGACGCCGCGATGACGGCGGTGATCCTGTCGTCGTCAGCACTGGAGAAGCCGCGATGGATGCGCGACAACGTCGTCGGCAACAGCCTGCGCGCGAGCTTCGCGGCGTTATACATGCCGCTCTACCATGCGATGGCGCCGATGGACTTCGAGCGGTTCCGCTACTGCCAGGCGGTCGCGGCGCTGCTGCGGCTCTCGATGCTCGGCATGATGCGCGCGCGCGGTCCCGAAGCAGTTGGCTTCCGCCGCGAGGCGATCGAGGAAGTCACGCCCGCGGTGGTCAGGCTGCTGAGCCGTTACGCTACCCGCAAAAGCGGCGCTGCGGTACGCCTAGATGCGGCCGCGCCGCAGCCGGCTTGAATCTCACCCGGCCTATCGCATTCGCCTCGGAAAATCGGTAACTGATCGGGGATGCGAAAGTGTTATGCAACCGTCTTGGTCTTGACTGTATGGTACCTGATGCTGCCGCCGCCGGTTATGCCGCCGGTGAAAGACGCGTCGGGCAATTACCAGGTGAACAGTGCGGCGCCGCTGTCACAATGGCTCACGCTGAAAAAGCTTGATTCCGAAGCCAGGTGCAAGGCGCAATTGAAGAAGATGCCATCGTTTTACAAATGCATCGCGAGCTACGACACGGCACTGAAACCTCCGGCCGCGGCGCCAAACGCGGGGACAACGCCGGGCGCTGTCAGCCACACGCAGTAAGTAACGCCGCGCCGCTAGGCGCGAATCAATTCGCGCAGCACGAACGGCAGGATGCCGCCGTGACGGATGTACTCGACTTCCTCCGGTGTATCCGCGCGCAATGTCACCTCGAACTCGATCGTCTTGCCACCGGATTCCGCACGCACGTGCAGCGTCTGGCGCGGCTTGATTCCCGCCTTCAGTCCGGTGATCGAATATACTTCCTGCCCTGTCAGCCCCAGCTTCTGCCGATTTTCGCCCGGCTTGAACTCGAGCGCGAGCACGCCCATTCCAATCAGGTTGCTGCGATGGATCCGTTCGAAGTTCTCGGCGATTACCGCGCGCACGCCGAGCAGTTGCACACCCTTGGCGGCCCAATCGCGCGATGAGCCGGTGCCGTATTCCTTGCCGGCGATTACGATCAGCGGCACGCCGTCTTTGCGGTAACGTTCCGATGCGTCGAAAATCGTCGTCTTCTCACCGTCCGGCAGATGCACCGTGAAGCCCCCTTCGACGCCGGGCACCATCAGGTTCTTCAGCCGGATATTAGCGAGCGTGCCGCGCATCATCACTTCATGATTTCCGCGCCGCGCGCCGTATGAGTTGAAATCCTTGGGCTGGACGCCGTGCTCGATCAGATATTTCCCCGCCGGGCTGTCCGCACCGATCGAGCCGGCCGGTGAAATATGATCGGTAGTCACGCTGTCGCCGAGCACCGCCAGCGCGCGCGCGCCGCTGATGTCGGTGAACTCGCCAACCTTGGCGGTCACGCCGTCGAAAAACGGCGGCGCCTTCACGTACAGCGAATCTTCCTCCCAGCGAAACAGGTTGCCCTCGGGAACCTTCAGGCTTTTCCATCGCTCGTCGCCCTCGAACACCTGGCCGTACTCGCTCTTGAACATCGAGGCGTGCACCGAACCCGTGACCGCCGCCGCAACTTCCTCCTGCGACGGCCAGATGTCGCGCAGGAACACCGGACGCCCGTCGGAGCCCGTGCCGAGCGGCTGATTCTCGACGTCGATATCCATCGTGCCCGCAATCGCGTAGGCGACCACCAGCGGCGGCGACGCGAGGTAGTTGAATCGCACCACGGGATTGATGCGGCCTTCGAAATTGCGATTGCCGCTCAGTATCGAGCATGCCACCAGGTTGCCCTGCTTCACCGCGCCCGCGATGGCCTCCGCGACCGGCCCGCTGTTGCCGATACAGGTTGTGCATCCATAGCCGACCAGGTTGAAGCGTAGCTTTTCGAGCGACTCCGTGAGACCCGCGCGCTTGAGATATTGCGTGACGACCTTCGAGCCGGGGGCGAGGCTGGTCTTCACCCACGGCTTGACGGTGAGTCCGCGCTCGACCGCCTTCTTCGCCAAAATCCCTGCCGCGAGCATCACCGACGGATTCGAGGTGTTGGTGCAACTGGTTATCGCGGCGATCACGATCGAGCCGTGCGTCAATGGGAAGTGCCCTTCCTCGGAATGCACTTCGACCTTGTGCGCGATATGCCCAAGCTTCGTTTCGAGAACCGTGCTTTCGACCGCCGTCGCGCCGTTGCCGCCTTCGGCCACCCACTTTGCCAGCTCCGCGCGATCGACGCTCGGATGCTCCTCGAATTCCTTGGCCAGCTCGCGACGGAAATCGCCCTTCGCCGCGGTCAGTGCGACTCGATCCTGCGGACGGCGCGGTCCGGCCATGCTCGGCACCACGGTGCCAAGATCGAGTTCGAGCGTGTCTGAATAATGCGGCTCGGGCGCGTCGGGCGAGTTGAACAGTCCTTGCGCCTTGCAGTAGGCCTCGATCAATCTGATCTGGCTGTCGCTGCGCCCGGTCAGCCGCAGATACGTGAGCGTCTGATCGTCAACCGGGAAAAATCCCATCGTCGCACCGTACTCGGGCGACATGTTGCCGATCGTCGCGCGATCTGCGACCGGCAGCGACGCGAGTCCCGGCCCGAAGTACTCGACGAACTTGCCGACGACGCCTTTCTTGCGGAGCATCTGCGTGACCGTCAGCACGAGGTCGGTCGCCGTTGCGCCCGGACGCAGGCTGCCGGCGAGACGAAATCCGATCACTTCGGGAATCAGCATCGGCATTGAGCGCCCGAGCATCGCGGCTTCGGCTTCGATTCCGCCGACGCCCCATCCGACGACGCCGAGCCCGTTGATCATCGTCGTGTGCGAGTCCGTGCCGATCACGGTGTCGGGATACGCCTCACCCTTGTCCGATGAGAAAACCACCGGCGCGAGATATTCGAGATTTACCTGGTGCACGATTCCGGTGTCGGGTGGCACGACGCGGAAATTGTCGAAGGCGCCCTGCCCCCAGCGCAGAAAGAGATAGCGCTCCTGGTTGCGATCGAACTCCAGCTCCGCATTGGCCGCGAATGCGCCGGCGCTGCCGTATGAATCAACCTGCACCGAGTGATCGATCACGAGGTCGACCGGCTGCAGCGGGCTGATCTTGTCGGGATTGCCGCCGAGCTTCTTGATCGCATCGCGCATCACCGCCAGATCCGCGACCACCGGCACGCCGGTGAAATCCTGCAGCAGCACGCGCGCTGGCATGAACGAGACTTCGCGCTCTCCGCCCTTGCCGCTCCATCTGGCCAACGCCTCGATCTGCCCGGTGGTCACGATGACGCCATCTTCGCGCCGGAGCACATTCTCGATCATCACCTTGATCGAATACGGCATCCGCGCCAGCGAGAAGCCGTGCTTCTCGAGCGCTTCGAGCTTGTGAATCGTGTAGCTTTTGCCGTCAACCGTCAGCGTCGAACGTGCACCAAAACTGTTAGTCGCCATTGATCGAGCCTGCCCTTCGTTCTGCGAGAGTGGAGAGTGACGTTGTACGCGAGTCCAGATCCCGCGTACATCCCAATTCGATTCGATTTTCTATGCGTTCAGAATAGCGCTCGCGCGACTTCACGCAACCGGCTAACTTGCGGCGGGCAATCGTTGCGGCGCGCGCATCGCGTAGATTCGCGAAATCGCCACTTCGATTCCGATCACCCGGCGCGGCTTTCCGCTCTGCCCCGAACGCGCGTCGCGAATCGAGTCCGGCACTTCGCGCGCCTTTCCATATACGATCACGGCCGCGCCTTCGTCATTCCAGGTCGTGAAGCCGACGCGCGGATTGCGGGCAAGGTCGCCGCGACGCACGGTGTTGTCGTAAATCACCAGCTTGAGCGACGTCCCCGCGATCTGCGCATGCACCGGCGCCAGGTGCGGCTGCCCTTTGGCGCCGACCGTGGCCATCGCGACCAGCCTGACGCTGCTCCAGAACTCGACGAACTCCGCCGCGGTCATCTGGCGCGCGGGATACGCGACAGAATCCGCGACCGACGGCGTTGCGGTTTTGGTGCTCCGATCGATTATCACCTGCAGGCCCGCAAGGTCCGCTGCGCTTTCTTCATGTGTCACTTTAAGTTTACCTGACGAGACGAAATGGAGCGGGCCGGCGCCGGGCCATGTAAGCCGTCGAACACGAGCGAGCGGCCGTCGGAATGGAATCGCATTGCGGCCAGGATTCCCACGCGCGGCGACTCGAGCGCCGCGATACCGTCGATTGAATCGATAGTGATTCGCGGCTTCAACGTCATCAGCGCCGCGACCGCCGCGCCAAAACTCTCGTCATCCACAGCGCGGCCGCCGTCGCTATCTCCGCTGATCATGGCGCGTCCATGCAAGCCCGCAATCACACGTCCGGCGCGAAGAACGACCACGTTGCCGGCCTCGCGCGCGATACCGCATCCGGGAATCACCGCGCCATAGGGATTGGCTGGATCGATCGCGCTCAGCGCGAGCGGCTTTTCGCGGGCCGGGACGAGATTGCGCGCCGCATGAAGCATCTCGACCGCTTCGGGCAGCGCGTACTGCTCACCCGATAGCGACCGCACGAACCATCCGCGCCGAATCATGCCGCCATATTCGAGCCGGCGCAGCGCAAACGAAATTTCGCTCCACGAGATATGCGTCGATTCGATACCGAGCATCTCGCGCGCAAGAATTCCGTGGCGCTCGAGCAGCTTGAGCGCAAGCTCCCGCGTATCGTCAACGCCAACGGCGGGCGTTTCTGCCGCGCGGATCAACGACCAGCGGCCGGCGAGGCTCGACTTCAGCCGCGCACGCACTGCGGCGTCGTGACGCGTGGTCGGGCGTCGCGCAACCGACTCGAGCGCGCGCTCGGCGGCGCGGTCGTCGGCAAACATCCTGAGCGGCGCGAAGTTGTCGTTGCTGACGCGCCCCGCCGCCGCCATCCGCCACAGCGCGGACAACGCGTCGCGCTCTGAAATGTTCGCGCGCTCAGCAACCTCGTCGAGATACTGCGCGCCGGCCGCTCCCAGAGCCTCCAGCACGGCGCGTTCTTTCGCGTCTTCAGGCTCGATCTCCTCGCGCGGAACAAACAGGCTCGCTTTGCGCGCCACGAATGTAACCCGCGACGGCGTGTTCGCGGGACGCGCACCTTCGACAGGCTCTGCAGGCACCGCGACCCACTTCATCTGCCCGCTCATGCAAACGAGGTCCAGCATCTCGGGCCGATAGCCGGCGATTCGCGCCGGCAGGATCGCATGCTCCCAAATCTCGGGCGTTGCCGCGATTCCGGAAAGCTGCTCGAGCACGGCTGCGACACCAGTTTGATCGGCGGCCAGTTCAGCGCCGCCGACATGCATCCATCGCAGGCGAAACGCCGCGTATTCGTGGTCCGCGCATGGTTCGATTTCAGCGCGCACGCGCGCGAGCGTCATCCGATGTATCCGCTCGAGGTTGTAGCGGTCGCACCATTGCGTCACGTCGGCGCGGGTGAAATGACCGCGAAAAATCGCGCCCTGCGCCTCCAACGCCGCCAGATTCTGCTCGATCGTCGATTCCTTGAGATGCAGCCGCGCCGCAACGTCACGGGCAGTCGTGGGGCCGCATGTCTTCAGCGCTCGGCGCACGAGCTCCGCGCGCGCAGCGTCCGCATCGACGCCTTCGTTGCTGGAATAGGCAGCAGCGAAGAGCGCGCTGTCCTCGCTGGCGATGATTCTGTCCGCCACTTCGCCGCTCAGGCTGACGCGTGCGATTCGGGCCTCCGCGTCCAGCTCCGCAAGCATGGCGCGCGCGCCCTCGCCTACGCGCTCTTCGACCTCCGCTTGCATCAACGAGCCATGCGCCCGGATGAGTTCGTACAGCTCGTCGCGCGAGCGCGGTCTGCGTCCCGCCGCACGCCCGGTCACTTCCGCGACGACGCTGTCGACGGCATCTGCCGAGAGCAAATCGGAGAGGTCCTCTTTGCGGAACACGTCTTCGGCCATCCCGCGATTCATAGTGACGGTGCGTGAGCGGCGATTAGCGCGTTCGCCGTCGTCAAGGAATGAGTAGTCCCAGGCGAGCAGCAGGCGATGGGTAAACACCGACGGCGCAATCGCGTCGACGGCGACGGTGCGAATCGCCCCGCTCTCGATTCCTTCGAGTATCCGCACCATGCGCGGCAGGTCCGTGGACTCCTCGAGGCATTCGCGAATCGTTTCGTCGATCACAAAATGGTCCGGCAGCTCGATCGCGTTCGGCCGATTCTCGAAGCACGCCTGCTGCCCGGGAAAAAGCGCCGACAGCAGTTCCTGCGAGCGCAGGCGCTGAATCCAGGCGGGGACCTTCTTGCCGCGCGACGAGCGCATGACCGCCAGCGCACGCGTCGCCACGTGGCGGAAACGCACTTCGAACATCGGCGCGGCCAGCAAAGCCTGCACCAGCACGTCGCGCGCGTTGCGCGCCTTCAGCATGCTGAAAAGCGTGTCGAGCTGAAAACTGTGGCGCGAATTCAGTGCAAGCAGCACGCCGTCGTCGATCGCCGACGCCTGGATTTCGAAATCGAACGACTGGCACAGGCGCTTTCGGATCGCGAGACCGAGCCCGCGATTGAGGCGAATCCCGAACGGCGTGTGGATGACTATCTGCGTGCCGCCCAGCCCGTCGAAGAAGCGCTCGACCACCACGGTCTTCTCATCAGGAATCGCGCCGAGCGCCTCGACTCCGCGCCGCACATAGTCGACGGCTTGCGTCGCTGCCCGCTCCGACATCGCGCATTCGCTCATCAGCCATTCGAGCGCAGACTCGTTGCGTTCGAGCCGGTTCCAAATCTCGCGGCGCAGATCGCACAGCTCCGCAGACAGTGCTTGCGAACGGCCGCCCGCTTCGGTCACCCAGAACGGCAGCGTCGGCGCCATCCCGGGCGCCGGCTCAACCATCAGCCGCCCGCGCGAGATTCGCTGAATCTGCCACGGCATCGAGCCGAGCGAGAACACGTCGCCGCGCGACGACTCCTGCGCGAAGTCCTCCTCGACGTCGCCGACCTTGCGCCCCTCGGATTCGATCACGACGTCGTAATTGCCGGCTTCGGGAATAGTTCCGCCCGAGGTGATCGCCGACAGGCGCGCCGAGCGGCGCGGGCGAACGCGCGCGTTAACCCGATCGAAGAAAATTTTCGGCGCCGCGCCCATTATCCTTTCAGGCAGCTCGGCTGCGAGTTGTTCCAGAAGATGACGCAGTCTGGCCGCGTCGAGCTCGCCGAAGTTGTAGGCGCTCCGCAGCACTCGCAGCAGCTCGGCCTCGGTGATTTCGTCTTCCTCGGCGGCGATCGCGATGATTTGCTGCGCCACAATATCGACGCACCCCATCGGGATTTCCACTTCGTCGAGATGACCGCGGCGAATCGCGCGCACTGCCGCGCCGCATTCGAGCAGATCGTCGGTCGTCAGCGCGAAGAAGCGTCCCTTCGGCGTGGCGCCGAGGCTGTGCCCCGAGCGGCCGACGCGTTGAATCGCGGCCGAGATGGATTTGGGCGTATCGAGCTGGCACACGAGCTCGACCGCGCCGACGTCGATGCCGAGTTCGAGCGACGCGGTCGCGACGATCGCTTTCAGCTCGCCGCGCTTGAGGCGCTGCTCGGCGAGCAGGCGTTCAGCGCGCGCGAGGCTGCCGTGATGTGCCATCACGGCGTAGGTGCCGAGCCGCTTCTGCAGGTTGAGCGCGACGCGCTCGGCGGTTCGGCGGCTCAGCGCGAAGACCAGCGTCGTGCGATGCTCGCCGATGAGCCGCGCCACTTCGTCGTACATCGCCTCCCAATGCGGATGCGTTGCCAGCGGACCGAGTTCGGGGCCGGGCGCGAGCACCTCGAGATCCATCGTGCGAATGCGATCGTCGGCGCGAACTATTTTTACCGGACGCGGCGAACGCGTGCCGTCGCTCGTCACTTCGTAACCGGCCAGAAATCCGGCCAGCTTTTCGATCGGATTCAGCGTCGCCGACAAGCCGATTCGATTCGGCCGCGCCTGCCCGCGACTCGCCACGAAGCGTTCCAACCGTTCAAGCGTCAACGCGAGATGAGCGCCGCGCTTGTTGCCCGCGAGAGCATGGAGCTCGTCGACGATCACGTGGCGAACGGCGGCCAGTTTCTCGCGGAACTTCGGCGAGGTCAGCAGGATGAACAGCGACTCAGGCGTCGTGACGAGAATATGCGGCGGGCGGCGGAGCATCGCCGTGCGCTCGCTCGCGGAGGTATCTCCGGTGCGCAGGCCGGCGCGGATGCGCGAAAGATCGAGGCCCGATTCCGCGCCAACGTCGCGCACTCCGTGCAGCGGCTCCTCGAGGTTCAGCCGGATGTCGTTGGCGAGCGCCTTTAGCGGCGAAACGTACAGCACCGAAACTTCATCGCGCAGCCGGTCATGCGCCGCGTCGAGCACCAGGCCGTTGATTGCCCACATGAAGGCGGCGAGCGTTTTGCCGCTGCCGGTCGGTGCGCATAACAGAACGTCGAAGCCGGGCGCGTCGTTGGCGGCGCCGATAACGGGCCATCCGAGATCCTGCGCGCGCGAGGGCGCGTCGAAGCGCCGCTCGAACCAGATGCGAACGGCGGGATGGAAGTCGTCAAGCGAGGTGGGCATGAAGAGAAGTTATATCACTGGCGCGCGAGCGAGAAAAAATCCCCGGCGATGTGCTAAAAGCTTTCCCGGAGATGCCGGGCGTCGATTCATCGCTTACCGTTCTGCTCATTCGTCATGCCGAGCCGGTCGCGCCGGGGACCGCGGGTTTCGACGAGTTCACGCGTCCGCTCACAGCCAAGGGAATTCGCGATGCGGAGCGGCTTGGCGAGTTGCACGCGTCGTCGCGAATCGAGGCGGCGTACTCGAGTCCTTATCTGCGCGCGCGGCAGACGATCGAGCCGCTCGCACGAGCGCGCGGCCTGACGATCGAGACTGTCGATGATCTCCGCGAGCGGATGCTGTCCGCGGGCGAGTTGGCCGATTGGCGAGCGCATCTCAGGCGTTCGTGGGAAGACTTCGACTACGCAGCGCCGGGCGGTGAGAGCGGCCGCGAAGCGCAGGCGAGAGTCGTGCGTGTGCTGGACACGATCGCGATGCGCCATTCGGCTGGTACGGTGGTCGTCGCGAGCCACGGCAATCTGATCGCACTCGCACTGCACGCATTCATGCCCGGCGTCGATTACGAATTCTGGGAATCGATCCCGACGCCCGCAGTGTTCAAGCTGATGCGCGACGGCAGTGGATGGCGGCTAACGAGTGACGAGCGTTAGCCCAACGCTCGCAGTACGAAGAATCTGGAATTCGGACCCTCACCCGCGCTAGACCCGCGGCCTCTCCCTGACAGGGAGAGGCGAGGAGCAGACCACTCACTACAGTTTGATTCTCACGAGTTCGCCTTCTCCGGCGCCGCTGCGTCCTCGTAATACAGCACCCGCTGGCAGTTGGGGCAGAAGTGTATCTGCAGGTGCTTCTGAATCTCATTATATAGCTGTGGCGGCAGCCGCATCCGGCATCCCTGGCAGGTGCCGCCCTTGGCCAGCGCAACCGCGACGCCCGCGCGACGACTGAAGATCATCTGGTAGCGCGCGAGCAGGCTCGCGTCGACATTCTCGGCGATCTTCTCGCGCGCCTTGCGAGTCTTGCTGATGTTGCTCTTCAGCTGCTCGACTTCCGCCGCGATTTCTTTCTCCGCCGCCGTGAGTTCGACGCGGCCTTTCGCGATTGCCTCGGTCAGCTCCTTGATTCTCGCGGTCCGCGTGTCCGCGCCTTCCATCGACGTGAGCAATTCGCCTTCGAGCCGCTGATTGGTCTCCTTCAACGACTCGATCTCATGCGTCAGCGCCTGCAGCTCTTTGTCGTTGCGGACCAGCGTAAGTCGCATCCGCTTGTTGCGGATTCTGACTTCGCCCTCGGCCAGCTCGCGCTCGTTCTTTTTGCGCGCCGCGGTTATTTCCTTGTCTTGTTCGCTAACGCGGTCGAGCTCGGTCTGATTCTTCTGGATCTCATCGCGAAGCTGGTCGACGCGCCCGGCGATCGACGACAGCGATTGCTCCAACTCTTGCAGTTGCCGGTCGATGACCTGGAGGTCCATCAGCCGGTTTATCTCTTCACGCAATTCTTCCCTCCGCTAAAGTTGTGCGCATGGCGCAAGGTTTGTTTGATCTTCATGAAAAAGCCCGTCCGGCGAGGCCGCGGGCACGAATGGTATGGGCCCACCAGGATTTGAACCTGGGACCAGCCGGTTATGAGCCGGCAGCTCTGAACCTGGCTGAGCTATGGGCCCTCTAGGATGCATCAGGCTGTTCCGATGCTAGCAAGTTCGCGCATCAGACTTAAGGGCTGATGGTTGCAACATTCGAGCAGCTTATTTTCGGGCATCGCGGTCACGCGCGATGACCTTCGCGTCTGAGCGCGATGACAGCCTGCGCGGCGGCGGCCGCCTCACCCGGCTCGGACTCATGCGCTGAAACTTCGGCGGCACTTCGGCGCAGGCGGCCCAGCTCGCGGGCGCTTCGGCGTCGCGCAAGCGCATCGACAAAGTCGCTGACCAGCTCGCGACACCGGTCCAGATCGCTTTTCTCAGGGTCGTTGTCAATTTCGTCTTTCAACGGTCCGACCGCGAACTCGCTGACGCGGCCCTGTTCGTCAACTGACAGCCGATCCGCAATCCATTGTTCGAGCGCGGTGTATGGTTCGTCGGTGCGGCAGAGGTCGGCGAGCACACCGCCGAGGCGAATTTCTTCGAAATTCGCCGTCGCCCCGGACTGCGCAATCTCATTGCGCAGCTCCGGATGCAGCAGCGCCAGCGCGATAAGGCCGATTTCGGCCTTCGCGCCGGCGTCGCCAGCGGCGCCCGCCGCGGCGGGCGGCGGATTGGCGCTCGCGCGCGCGTCGCGCGCGAACCGCGACGGCGCCGCGGACCGTCCCGGTCCGCGCGCCTCCTGGCGCAGCACTTCCTCGCCTATCGACAACAAGTCCGCGGCTTTGCGCGCCAGTAAATCGAATTGAAATGGATCGCCGACCAGCTTCAGTACCTCGGCCACGCGCTGCGCCACGCGCGCGCGCTCGGCGATTGAGCCGCGCGCCTCGCCAGCCTGTTCGCTCAGAAAGTAATCAATCAACAGCACGGATTTGTCGATCAGCTCCGCGAACGCGGCCGCGCCGCGCTCGCGGATGAACGTGTCGGGATCGAATCCCGTCGGAATGAAGATCCCGCGGCCCAACAAACCCGCCTGCAGAAAAATCTCGAGCGCCCGCATCGAGGCCTTGCGCCCTGCCGCGTCGCCGTCGAAGCATGCGATTACATTTTTCGTGTATCGGCTGAGCACGCGAAGCTGATCGACCGTCAGCGCCGTGCCGCATCCCGCGACCGCTTCCTTGAAGCCCGCCTGCCACATCGCGATCACGTCGAAGTATCCTTCGACCAGTATTGCGCGGTCCTTTCCCGTTGATGCGCTCGACGAGATCGCCTGGCGCGCTTCGTATAATCCGTAAAGCGTCCGCGCTTTCGAATACAGCGGGGATTCGGGCGAGTTGATGTACTTGGGCAGGCGCGCGTCGAGCACTCGGCCGCCGAAGGCGATCGCACGGCCCTGTGCATCGCGAATCGGGAACATCACGCGCCCGCGAAACATATCGTAAGCGGCGTCGCCGTCTCTTTTGACGAGGCCGGTCTTGATACCTGCGTCGCGCAGTCCGCGCTTCTCGAGCGCCTTGGCGAGAGAAGCCGGCCGGCTCGGCGCAAATCCAAGCATGAACGCGCGCGCTGTCTCGACGCTGATGCCGCGCGACTTCAGGTAGTCGCGCGCGAGCGCCCCGTCGGTCGTGTTCCACAACACGTGCGCGAAGAACTCGGACGCGACCTCGCTCGCCTTGAGCATCGCCTCGCGCTCGCCGGCGCCCGGGCCGGCTACATCATGCTCGGGAATCGTCACGCCGTATTTTTTTGCGAGCGAGCGTACCGCTTCGGGAAACGTCAGCCCCTCGACGCGCATGATGAAGTTGAAAGCGCTGCCGCCCGCGCCACATCCGAAGCAATGGAAGAATCCACGCTCGGCATTAACCGAGAACGACGGCGTCTTCTCGTTGTGGAACGGGCACAGACCAACGAAGTTGCGCCCGGCGCGGCGCAGCCGCACGTGCGATCCGACAATCTCGACGATATCGGCGCGCGAACGGACTTCCTCGATTTTGTCGTCGCCGAAACGTCCCATCAGCGGCCCACGACCGTCCGCAACCGCTCGGGATAGTTCGTCATGATACCGTCGACGCCGCACTCGGCGAGCGCGCGCATCCGCGCGTCGGCGTCCACCGTCCAGGTGTACACCATTAGTCCGCGCTCGTGCGCGGCCTTGCACAGGTCGGCCGTCACCATGTCCCAGCGCGGGTTGATTGCATGCGCGCGCATCGCAACGGCGTTCATCATCAGGTCAACCGGCTTCTCGTCGGCCAGCAGACCGATGCGAATGTTGAAATTGATCTGCTGAATCTTTTTCAGGTATTCCCATTCGAAGCTCGACACGATGCAGTCGCCCATCGCGTTGCGCGATTGCATGAGCTGCGCGACCTGGTGCTCGAGGCCGCCCGCCTTGAGCTCGATATTCAGCCCGCATTTGCCGCTGGTGACTGCGAACACTTCGTCGAGCGTGGGAATGCGTTCGCCCTTGAGCGCACCGCCTTTGAACTTCGCCCCCGCGTCCAGGCGTTGGAGTTCCGCGAGCGTCAGCTCGGCGACTTCGCCGCTGCCGTCGGTCGTCCGCTCGACCGTCTCGTCGTGAATCACGACGACGGCGCCGTCGCGGCTGAGCTGCACGTCCAGCTCGCACATGTCGGCGCCCGCGCCGATCGCGGCGCGAAACGCGCTCAGGGTGTTCTCGGGAAAAGTACCGCTCGCCCCGCGATGGGCTATGTTCAGCACAGCCCGCCTCCACCACGTTGGAACAATTGAAGTCTAATAATGATGCGAGTTTACGCGTTCAGTGAGCGCGGGCGCAAACGGGGTTGCCGTCCTTTTCAACAATCGTGGGCGCCAAACGGGCCTCGAAAGAAATCTGCGCGGGTGCCACACTCCAGTGCCGGAGATTATGCCACCCGCAGCCGCATCGAGACGAAGTTACACGAGGGCGATATTTCGCACTCACGCGCATCTCGCCGATGAAGCCGCGGGAATCCTGGTCGCGGCCGGCGCCATCGGATGCGCCGTCGCCGGGATGAAGTTGCCGCGCGCGCGCGAGCAGAAGACCGTCGCGCTGGAAGCATACTTCGATCGCATATCAACCCCGGAGCTGACGCGGCTCAAGCTCTCGCTCGAACAGGCCGGGATGCTGGCCGACGGTGCGGCTGGCGATGGAAGTCGCGACGGCGGCGTCAGGCGAATCGTCGATCCGGGATGGTCCACCTTGTGGATGAAACGGTTCGGGCCGTTTCGCGTCGGGCATCGGATGCTGATAGTTCCGCCGTGGAAGCGCGTGACCGAGCGCGGCCGCACGACCATCGTGGTGCAGCCCGCGCAGGCTTTCGGCACGGGCCACCATCCGACGACGGCCGGCGCTCTGCGCGCGATTGAATCCATCGTCAGTGCGCATGCGCCGAAGACAATCCTCGATGCGGGCACGGGCTCGGGAATCCTGGCGATCGCGGCGGCGCTGTTCGGCAAGCGCGACGGTCTCGCGCGCGAGATAATCGCAATCGACATCGATCCGGTGGCGCTGGAGAACGCGCGCGCCAATGCGCGCCTCAACGCCGTCGAAAAATCGATTCGCTTCTCGCCGGTGCCGCTCGCTTCGATTCATCGCCACTTCGATCTGATCATGGCGAACATTCTGAGCCACACCTTGATCGAGCTTGCGCCGCATCTGAAGCGTCTCGTTGCGCCGGGCGGACGATTGATCCTTGGCGGATTTCTCGCCGACGAGGCCGGCGAAGTGCTGGGTCATTATCGGTCACCGCTGCGATGCCTTAGCCGCAAGACGCATCGCGGATGGACGACTATCGTGATGGCGCGGGGACCACGCTGATGACCTCGCCGCCGCCGCGTTTTTCGATCATCCGCGCGCCGGACGTGAGCCGTCGCGCGCAGGTCGAGGGCGCCGAGTACCATCACATGCGCACTGTGCTGAGGCTCACAATCGGTGCGCGCGTGTCGTTGCTCGACGTCGCCGGCAAAGAACATCACGGCACGATCGAACGCTACGAACGCGACCGCGCGATAGTGCGCATCGAATCTTCATCGTCGCAGCAGCCGCCTACGCATTTCAGGAGTCGAATCATCCTGGCCGCCGCGATCGTCAAAGGTCCGCGCATGGACTTTATCGTCGAGAAGGCGGCCGAGCTCGGCGCGGCGGAGCTGTGGCCGTTGGCGTGCGCGCGCGCGGTGGTACAGTCGCCGGGCGCTGAGCGGCTCAAACGATGGCGCCGGCTCGCGCTTTCTGCGGCAAAGCAGAGTCAGTCTGCAGCCGCGATGGAAGTGCGCGCGCCAATCGGCATCGACGATATGATTCGCGGCGTGCCGCCCAAAACGCTGGCCGTAATCTGCGCGCAAGGCGGACGGTCGCTCGGCGAAGTGATTCGACGAGTGCATCCGCGTGCGATATTGATAGCGGTCGGACCCGAGGGCGACTTCGACGATGAAGAGCGCGCGCAAGCGGCGAAGGCCGGCTTCGTCGCAGCCGGACTCGGGCCGAATCGGCTAAGGAGCGAGACTGCGGCTCTGGCAGCGGTCGGGATAGCAGCGGAGTTACTACACGAGGGGCAAGGGTCAGGCGAAGATGGCGAAACGGAATAAGACGACGGCGCGCAAGTTCGCGTTCATCATGGACCCGCTCGAGCGCGTGCTGGTCGACAAGGACACGACCTTCGTGTTCATGCTGGAGGCGCAATTCCGC
>JBEKLS010000038.1:0-30279 GCA_050010075.1 Binatus sp. (SeqCode)
AATGATGCGCATGCGGCGCGCATCGACTAGACTTGCCGCGTGTCGCGAACTACCTCGAAGATGGTGATGTGAGGGGGCTGCCTATGCGTCGTGTCATCGTAGTCGCCGCCGCAATTGTCGGAGCCGTCGTGATTTTCGCCGGCGCGATCCTCTTCTATGCCGCAACTAACCTCAACTCGATCATCGCCGAGCGGCGCCAAACCGTGCTCGAAAAAGTCAGCCGGGCGCTCGGCCGCCAGGTGCACGCCGACGACATCAAGGTGAGCCTCGGCTGGGGCATCATGGCCGACGTCACGGGCGTCCAGGTGGCGGACGACCCCGACTTCTCGAACAAGCCGTTCATCGAGGCAGACAACGTCTATACGCGGCTCGAACTTATTCCGCTGCTGGCGCGCCAGATCCAGGTGACCGAGGTCGTGCTCGAGAAGCCGGTGATTCGAATCGTTCAGACTCAAGAGGGCACGTTCAACGTCTCTACACTCGGCAGGAAAAAAGTTCATAAAGAGGAGGAGTCGGGCGAAGCCAACGAGTCGGGCGAAGGTGGGGGTGGCGCGAAGGGCGGCGGCTCGACTGAAGAATCGCCGATGGCCGCAGCGGCTCGGGCGCCGGCGGCGCTCAACACGCTGCTCGTGCGGAATTTGTCGATCAACGGCGGCACTCTGGAATTTGTGACGCAGGGCGCGACGCAAACCGAGACCGTGAACGATATTGATCTGAAGGTGCGCGATTTCGGCTTCCAGGCGCCCTTTACCATCGCGCTCACGTTCGCCGCGCTCGCCGACCAGCAGAACTTCGACCTTTCCGCGACTATCGGGCCGCTGATCAGCAACGGCATGATCGACATCGACGCGATTCCGCTGTCGGGCAAGGCTAAAGTCGGTCCGATTCAACTGGCGCAGCTCGAAACGATTCCGATGGTGGCGAAAGCGGTACCGCCGAAGCTCTCGATTTCCGGCCCGTTGAGCTTTGAGGCCACGGCTGACGGCACGATTCAGTCGATCAAATTCACCGAGTCGAGCGATTTGAGCGAGCCCGCGGTCACCTTCGGCGACACGTTCAACAAAGCTGCCGGCCTGGCGCTCAAGATTTCCGCCGAGGGCACGCAAACCAACTCTGCCGCGGCAATCACGCTCGCGAACTTCACGCTCGGCGACCTCGAAGCGAAAGCGACCAACATCAAGATCGGCGGCGGCGCCACCGCGGCGCACATCGATACCAACAGTTTCGATATCGCTGCGCTCGCGAAAACAATTCCGCCGCTCGCCAAGTACAACCCCGACGGCAAGACCGAGATTCATACCGACGCGGCGTTCGAGAACGGCAAAGCTTCGGCGAATGGCACCGTCGCGCTGAGCGGTGTCGGGCTATCGCTCCCCGATCAAAAGGCGCCGGCGCTTAGCAATCTGAGCGGCAACGTCAAGCTGACCGGCACCAGCGCCGACATCGGGCCGCTGACGTTCAACCTCGGCGCGTCGCAGGCGACGCTGAATTCGCACGTCGATCAGTTTCAGCCGCTGGTGATGAGCTACGAGCTGAGCGCGTCGTCGATCCACCTGGCCGACCTGGTGTCATCGCGGCCGCCCGACGACGTGATCAACCAGCTTTTCGCCAAGGGCGCGGCGTCGATTGGCAGCGTTGCCGGTCCCACACTCGATGCGCAAATCACGTCGCCGTCCGGCAGCCTCAACAACGTGCCGTACCAGAACCTGGACTTGTCGCTGTCACTCACGGGCAAACAGGCGCGCGTGACGCTGCTCAAGGTGAAGGCGTTCTCGGGGCATATCGTGGCGACGGGCAATACGCAGCTAGAAAAGTCGGCGCCGATGGCGGCGTCGATCAGCTTTACCGGTATCGACGTTCAGCAGGCGCTCGACTCGCAGAAGTCCAAGGCGGCCGGAACGGTGCGCGGATCGCTCGGCGGGAATATCAGCGTCACCGCAACGACCGGCAGCTTCGACGAGATGAAGCCGACGTTCAAGGGCAACGGCAAGCTGACGCTGATCAACGGCAAGCTGGTTGGCGTCAACGTTGGCGGCCAGGCGCTCAAGAAGGTGCAGCACCTGCCCGCGATCGGCAACCTGGTGCCGAAGGCGGTCGTCAAGAATCATCCCGAGCTGTTCGTCGACCCCGATACCGACATTCAGCTCGCGAGTCTGAGCTTTGTGCTTGAGGGTCCACGTATCACGTCGCACGACATCCTCGCGCAGACGCAGGATTACAATCTGCTCGGCGACGGATGGTTCGACATGGACAAAAATATCGATCTTGCGGCGCGGATTGTGCTGTCGCCGCAATTCAGCAAGGAGCTGATCGAGCAGAAGCAGGAGGTCGCGTTCATCGCGAACAAGGACGGGCAGATCGACGTCCCGCTGCAGATCGTTGGGCAACTGCCCAAGCCGCAGGTATTGCCCAATGTGAACGAACTTGCGCAGACGGCGGCGAATAACGCGATGAAAGGGCAGGGTCAGAAATTTTTAGGTAAGGTCTTCGGTAAAAAAGGATTGAGCAAATTTCTCGGCGGTGATTCGGGCAGCACGGACGATGGATCGAGCAATGGATCGGGCAGTTCGAAACCTAATCCACTCGATCAGTTGAAGAAATTGTTCTAGCGAGTTGCTTGAGGCGCAGAACCCTCACCGCTGGCCGCGATGCGGCTAGCCGCCTCTCCCGTAAAGTAACGGGCGAGGTAAGATTCGGACCCCTCCGCCCCCCAAACCCTTCTCACAGGGACGAAGTCCCGCATCTTTCTTCTTCTTAATACTGGGTGCAGGGGTCACCCCTGCCGAAGGAAGTGTGAAACCCACCGCGGGTTTCACATTAAATTGAGTTCCCCTCTTCTCTTACAAATTCATCTGCACGATCGTGGCGCCGGCGCCGCCGTGATGGGGTTCTGCGCCGCGGAATGATGCGCAATATGGCGAGGTGCCGAGATACTCGGCGACGGCCTTGCGCAGCGCGCCCGAGCCGATGCCGTGGACAATCCGCACTTCCGCGCGATTGGTCAGGAACGCGTTGTCGAGAAAATCCTCGAGCTTGCGCAAGGCGTCCGTCGTGCGCATCCCTATCAGGTTCAACTCGTCGCGCTCGCCACCCTCGACGCTGAAGGTGACGGTGGCGGCCTTGGCCTGCGCCGGGCGGATTTCGGGCGCGGTCGCCGACGACCTGCGCAGCCGCTCGGGCGCGACTTCGATTCGCAAGCCGCCGCGGCTTATAACGGCGCGTCCAGCTTCGAGCACGATCAATTCGCCGCGGATGTCGCCGACTTCGACGCTGTCGCCGACCTTCAGCGGCGCATCTGATTCGGGTCCGGCCTCGGTCGCAGCGGGCACGAGGGCCTCGAGCTTCGCCGCCGCCTTGGTGATGAAGCCCTTCAAGTCGGTGCGCGACTTCGCGCGTGTCTTCAGTTCATCCATCAGCGCCGCGCCGTCGCGCCTGAGCTCTTCTATTAAATCCGCGACTTCGGCGCGCAGCCGCTTGCGGTCGAGGTCAGCACGCTCGCGCGTCTTTTCACCGTCCTGAATCAGTTCCTGCTCGACGCGCGCCAAACTTTCTTCGCGCTCGCGGAATTTATCGGCTTGTGCATTGAGCCGGGCGCGCTCGGCGTCGAGCCTTTTCAGGGCGTCGGTCAGTTCGATCGTTCCTGCGCCCATCGATTGTTCCGCCGCGCGAATTATTTCCTCGGGAAGTCCGAGGCGACGCGCGACCGCGAGGCCGTAGCTCTGACCGATGGTGTGCGGCTTCAGGCGATACAGCGGTGCGAGATGCTCGGCGTCGAAATCCACAGCGGCGGCCTCGAAACCGGCCTGCGAGTACGCGTGCAGCTTCACCGCGGTCGAATGCGTCGCGATCGCCAGCATGCAGCGCCGCGTGCCGAGATGGTTCATGAGGCCGATCGCGAGGGCAGCGCCTTCGGCCGGGTCGGTGCCGGCGCCGGGCTCGTCGAGAATCACCAGTGCCGGCTCAACCAGCGATCTGACTATCTCCGACAGGTTCGCGATATGCCCCGAGAAGCTCGACAGGTTGGATTCGATCGACTGCTCGTCACCGATATCGGCGAAGACGCTGCGAAACACCGTCGCCTTGCTGCCGGCGAGCGCGGGAATCAGCATTCCGGCCTGCGCCATCAGCGAGAGCAGGCCGACAGTTTTGAGCGCGACGGTTTTTCCGCCGGTGTTCGGCCCCGAGATGACGATGCCGCGTTGGCCGGCGCCGATCTTCACGTCGATCGGAATAACGTCGCGGCCGCTGGTCATCAGCAGCGGATGCCGCGCGCCGATGAAATCGATTCCCTCGTCGACGAGCTGCGGCTCGACGCAGCGGAAGCGCTCGGCGAAAAGCGCGCGCGCGTTGAGCGCGTCGAGCGCGACCATCGCGTCGAACGTGAGCTGCAACTCGGGCGCGTAGCCGCCGACCATCGCGGTCAGCCGCCCGAGGATTCGCGTTTCTTCCGCCTCGGCTTCGCGCTCGAGCATCATCAGCCGGTTGTTCAGCTCGACTGCCCACATCGGCTCGACGAACAGCGTCTCGCCGGACACGCTGCGGTCCTGCACGATGCCCTCGAAGCGCTCCGAGTAGTTGAGCTTCATCGGCAGCACGAAGCGGCGATTGCGAATCGTCACGAGGTAATCGGAGACGAACGATTCCATCCCCGATGCGTTGAGCGAGCGCAGGAGGCGCGTCTCGAGTTCGGCGCGCTCGTCGCGGAGCCGGCTGCGCAGACGCTTCAGCTCGGGGCTCGCGTCGTCGAGAATTGTGCCGTCATCGGCGAGCGCACCGAGCATCGCGTCGGCAAGCTCCTTCGGCGCGAGCAGGTTCTGCACGAGAACGGCGACATGCTGGAAGCGATCGACGCGCGAGCGTAGAAATCCGCTAACGTGGCGCGAGCCCACGATAAAATCGCGCACTTTCACCAGCGCTTCGCCGCCGAGAATCGCACCCGAGCGCGCCGCCGCGAGCAGATACGGCCGCTGATCAACGAATTCGTCTATCGGGATCGAGCCAGCGTGCGAGCGCAGCTCGACCATCTCGGCGCTCGCGGCGAGCCGCTCGCGCACCTCGCCGGTATCGATTGACGGACGCAACGCGGCGGTCGCCTCGCGCCCCGGCTGGGAGGCGCAGAGATCCATGACGAGGTGAATGACCTTGTCGAATTCGAGTGCTTTCAGATCGCGTTCACGCATCGCTGGTATCAAGTCCGGCTGCTTTAAAATTTAGCCCAACTTTGGTCCGCAGGCATCCCGGTTTGACACCGGTTCGCCGGCGTCAGGGGGCCCAGCGCCATTGTGAAAGCAGTGTCAGGACTGCTGCGGCGCTGCCGAGCGCGCCAATCGTGATCAGGATGCGAGCGGTGTTTTCCTGCCACACTTTCGCCGCCAGCCCTGCGCCGGCGATCGGCAACGTCTTGCCGGTGCCATATGCTGCTGCGAATAGCAGCCCGACCCACTGCACGTAGAGCGAGATCCACAGCGAATGGCCGATGGCGCCGGCCCATCCGCTCGAGATCGCCAAATGCGGAAGCAGCATCCCGAAGGCAATCAGGGCGAGGCCGCTTTCGATCGCCGCCAGATGCGCCGACAGACCGATGCGCGAGCTGCGGAACATCGGGATGCCGAAGCCGGTGAGCAGACCGAGCGTAAAGAGCAGCGCGCCCGTGAAGCACAGTATCGAGGATAGGGTTTCCATTATGATCATCTCCCGTTAAGATTAACCGACCGACGGTCTGTAATTAGGGGAATTACCGACTCTAAGTCTGTTTGTCAACCGGATAAGGAAAGAAGATGACCAGCCAGGCCGAACGGCGCGCCTCCACCATCGCCGCGATTGTCAGCGCTGCAAGCGAACTCTTCACCGCGCGCGGTTTCGCCGCCACCAGCATCGACGATATCGCCAGCCGCGCCGGCGTAGCCAAGGGCGCCGTGTATCACCACTTCGACTCCAAGGAGCA
Source organism: Binatus sp. (SeqCode) (assembly GCA_050010075.1). GTDB lineage: Bacteria > Desulfobacterota > Binatia > Binatales > Binataceae > Binatus. The sequence continues at coordinate 5,945 of JBEKLS010000038.1, forward strand.
AATCTTCCAGCGTGTGTTCGAGCAGATGACCGAGGCGCTGGCCGCTCAGGTCAGGGCAACCGCAGCTGCCGGCAAGAGCATCCTCGACAGCTTTGAGCGAGGGACGCTCAAGTATCTCACTTCTATCGCGGGCGATAAGTTCCGCCAGGTGCTGCTGATTGATGGACCCGCCGTGCTCGGATGGCAGAAATGGCGCGAGATCGACGCGCGCTACTTCGGCGGCGCGATGAACGCGCCGATAGAGACGACGGCACACGTGCGCGTATCGGCGCGCGAGATGGCAGCGATAGGCCATCTGATCGCCGGTGCGCTCAGCGAGGCCGCCCTGGTCTGCGCGTCCTCTGACCATCGCGTGCGCGACGCGCGCGATTTCACTTCAGCGCTGCTCAAGATGCTCGCACCATTCTTTCGATGAAACTCGACCATCTGGGCGCTCGCGGCATGGCGGCTCGCGGAGTGCAGTGCTTTCAGATCACGTTCACGCATCGCTAATATCAAGTCCGGTTTCTTTTAAATCAGGCCCAACTTTGATCCGCAGGCATCACGGATTCTTATCGGGCATCAAGGATTCTTATCGGACATCAAGGATATCAAAATGGATCGGATTGAATCCCGGCTGAGCACCAATTCCGACGAGTTCCGCCGCAACCGCGACGCGATGGACGCGCTGGTCAAGCGACTGCGCGGCGAAATCGAGCGCGTTCGTGAGGGCGGTCCAGCGCATGCGCGCGAACGCCACGTCGAACGCGGCAAGCTGCTCGCGCGCGATCGCGTCAAAAAACTTCTCGATCCCGGCAGCCCCTTCCTCGAGTTGTCGCCGCTGGCTGCGTACCAGATGTACGACGGCGACTCGCCATCCGCGAGTATCATCACCGGCGTCGGCAGAATTCACGGGCGCGAGACGGTGATCGTCGCCAACGACGCGACTGTCAAAGGCGGCACGTATTTTCCGATGACCGTGAAGAAGCATCTGCGCGCGCAGCAAATCGCGATGGAAAATATGCTGCCGTGCGTTTACCTCGTCGATTCGGGCGGCGCGTTTCTGCCGATGCAGTCCGAGATTTTTCCCGACGAACGGCATTTCGGGCGCATCTTTTACAACGAGGCGCGGATGTCTGCGATTGGGTTACCGCAGGTTGCGGTCGTGATGGGCAGCTGTACGGCGGGCGGTGCGTACGTGCCCGCGATGTGCGACGAGAACATCATAGTCCGCGACCAGGGCACGATTTTCCTGGCGGGACCGCCGCTGGTGCGCGCGGCCACGGGCGAAGAGGTGAGCGCCGAGGAGCTCGGCGGCGGCGACGTGCACACGCGGCTGTCGGGCGTGAGCGATCACCTGGCCGACGACGACGAGCATGCACTGCAGATCGCGCGCGCGATCTTCGAAAACCTCGGCCCGCGCAGCACTGCTGCAATTCAGCAGGACGCGCCCGAGGATCCGCACTACGATCCCGCCGAGCTGTACGGCATCATCCCGGTCGACACGCGCAAGCCGTACGACGTGCGCGAGGTGATCGCGCGGCTGGTCGACGGCAGCCGGATGCATGAGTTCAAGGCGCGTTACGCGACGACGCTGGTCACGGGATTCGCGCGCATCTACGGCTATCCCGTCGGCATCATCGCGAACAACGGCGTGCTGTTCAGCGAGTCGGCGCTGAAGGCGACGCACTTCATCGAGTTGTGCTGCGCGCGGCGCATCCCGCTGCTGTTCCTGCAAAACATCACCGGCTTCATCGTCGGCAAGCGCTACGAGCAGGGCGGCATCGCGAAGGATGGCGCCAAGATGGTCAACGCTGTAGCCAACGCGCAGGTGCCGAAGTTCACGGTCATCATCGGCGCGTCGAACGGCGCCGGCAATTACGGGATGTGCGGGCGCGCATACTCGCCGCGCTTGCTGTTCATGTGGCCGAACGCGCGCATCTCCGTGATGGGCGGTGAGCAGGCCGCCAACGTGCTGCTGACGGTGAAGCTCGATCAGTTGAAGCGCGAAAGCGCGACGATGACCGACGCGGAGCAGAAAGAATTTTTGCGGCCAACGCTCGAAAAGTATGAGCTCGAATCGAGCGTCTACTACTCGAGCGCGCGGCTATGGGACGACGGCGTGCTCGATCCGGTCGAGACGCGCGCGGCGCTGGCGCTGGGCATAGCAGCCTCGATGAACGCGCCAATTCCCGAGCATCCAGGCTTCGGCGTCTTCAGGATGTGATTTTTTCGGTATCGGGAGAAATAGAACGGGGCCCTCGACGGGCCCCGCTCTTCGTACGGCGTGTGTCGAATAATCGCCTAGATCTTCGCCTGCAGGAAGAATGCGATCACGAGCGCGTACAGGGTCAGCGCTTCGATGAACGCAAGGCCGATGATCATCGGCACGAAGATCTGGCCAGCGCTGTTCGGGTTGCGGCCGATCGATTCCATGGCCGAGGCTGCCATCCGGCCCTGGCCGAGTGCGCTGCCGAAGGCCGCGATTCCGATGCCGATGTTCGCCGCGAGCGCGATCAAGCCGGCGCGATACTCGCCGCCACCCGCTGCCGCTGCCCCTTCCTGCGCCATTGCGAGCAGCGGTGAGGCGAGGATGGCCAGGCCGGCCATCGTTACTATGGTTCCAATCCGGTGTCGTAACATTTTTCGATCCTCCTTCTCTTTCGCGCGCCCCGGGTGCCGCGGCCGGCCACCTCTCTTCCTCTACCACCTCGAATTCCGGGCGGAATCCCTGGCACGAAAAATCCTTTTTAGTGATCGTGGCCCGCGGCGAGTCGCACGTAACTCATCGAAAGAACCACGAAGATGATCGCCTGGATGACGCAGACGATTGAGCCGAGCGCATAGAATGCGAGCGGTACGATAAGCCGCGTCAGCCCGGTGAAAATGCTGAGCACGGTATGGTCGGCAAACATGTTGGCGTAAAGACGGATGCCGAGCGAAAAGGGCCGGAACAAGTTGTCGGCCAGCTCGATCGGCAGCATCAGCACCGCCAGCGGCAGGTACGGGCCGAGAAAACTCTTTAGATACCAGACGCCCTTCGAGGCGAAGCCCTGGTAGATGTAGTAGCCGAAACAGATGATGCCGAGCGCGAAGGTCAGGTCGGAGTCGCCGGTGGGAGGTTCCATCCCCGGAATCAGCCCGAAGAAGTTCGCGAACAGGATGAACATGAAGATGCAGCCGAAAAACGGCACCATCGCGCGCGACCCGTGCATCTCGGTGACTTCACTGACGAAGCCGTCGAGCCATTCGACGATCATCTCGGAGGCCGAGCGGATGGTCAGGCCCTCGTCGGGCACAATCGGGTCGGCGGCGCCGGCGATCGACGCGCGCGCGATAAAGCCGAAGACAATCAGGATGCCCATCACGATCCAGGTGCCGATCAGCACCTCGGGAATTTTGCCGCCGCCGATCAGTTCAAGAAAATTTACGGATTTCTGCAATGAAATATCCCCGTCGCGGCGATCTTAACCGGCACCGCGGAGCGAAGCACGCCCGGTTTCAATAATGATAGCTGCCATCTGAGTCAAGACTCCGAAGCCGAAGCCCATCCCGTCGATGCGTGCGCGGCTGAAAACGAGATAGACGAGGCCGACGATGATGAACAACTTCAGCGGAATTGCGAGTGCGCCCAGCCTGGCCGCCGCTCCTGAAACTCCGGCGCTGGACGCCGCCAGCAGCAGGCCGCCGAGCGCATATAGAATCCAGAGATTCGCGATTACGACCACGCCGCCGAGGAGACATCCTATCGCGACGGCAATCGAGGCGAAGAAAGCGAGAATCGCCGCGCTGATTATTACGAGGATAAAGTTGGTGCGCTGGATCGACGCGATCGCTGGCACTGCCCAGGAGAAGACCATCACGCCCCGAATCTTTCCACGGCGCGCGCTTTCGCTTTCGCCGCTTCTTCTTCCCGGTTCCTCGACGGCGCGTTCGTCTCGAGCGAGCGCAGCAGGCGGGCCGAGATGCCGGCTATTTCATCGACCGCGGCTGCAAATGATTTTTCATTCGCCTTCGACGGTTTGCTGAAGCCGCTGATCTTGCGCACGAACTGAAGCGAAGCGGCGCGAACCTCCTCGTCGGTTACCGGTGGCTCGAAATTGAAAAGGATTTTGATATTCCTGCACATCGGATCGACCTCGATATGTCGAGAACTCTCAGGCCTCGCAAAAAGACACTAGCCGACATCAGATTGCAATCAAGGCTCGCTGTTCTCGCGCTGGAATAGCGCGAGCTCCTGGATCAACCGGTAGAAGCCGATGAAGACTCCGAGCAGGAACAGCACCAGCGTCAGCCACGGGTCGGTATGAAAATAAAGATCGAGATAGTGGCCAAGAATCGCGCCAGCGATCATCGGCCACGCGAACTCGAAGCCGATCGAGGCAAAGCGCATCATTCTGCCGGTGCTCATCGCCATCGTCGTCTCAGGATTTCCCTGTCGCCAGGCCGTCCAGAGATTCTGCGGCGGCGGCGATTGTGCGATCGATGTCGGCGTCGGTGTGTGCCGTCGAAATAAACAGCGCTTCGAATTGTGACGGCGGAATATTTATTCCGCGATCGAGCATCGCATGGAAAAATTTCGCGAACATCGCGGAGTCTGAAGTGCGAGCCTCGTCGGCGTCGCGCACGCGCTCCGGACCCAGGAACATCGTCAGCAACGATCCAGCGCGGTTGATGCATCCAGGCTGTCCGGTTTTTTTCAGAGCGGCACGAAGTCCGGATTCAAGACGCGCGCCAGCGGCGTCGAGCGCTGCGTATGGATTGGTTCCTTTGAGAACCATAAGTGTCTCGATCCCCGCGCGAACGGAGAGCGGATTTCCTGACAGCGTCCCAGCCTGGTACACCGGTCCAACCGGCGCGAGCAGGTCCATGATTTTCGCCGAGCCGGCGACAGCGCCCACTGGCAACCCGCCGCCGATTATTTTCCCGAGCATAATGAGGTCGGGCTCGATGCCCATGCTCTCAGCAATCGAGCCGAAGCAAAGTCGGAACCCGGTTATAACTTCGTCGCAGATGAGAAGTGCGCCGTTGTTGTGCGCGATTTCAGCAAGTGCTTTCAGCGAACCCACGTCGGGATTTACGACGCCCATGTTTGCGGCAACTGGCTCGACAATGACCGCGGCGATCTTTTCCGGCGCGGCGCGAAATAAACCTTCAACTGTCTCAATCGAGTTATATCTTGCTATCATCGTCATCGCAGCGAGCGCCGCTGGGACGCCGCCGCTGTCAGGTTGACCAAAAGTCATCGCGCCCGAACCCGCTCGCACCAGCATCGAGTCGCTATGACCGTGATAGCATCCGTCAAACTTGATTATGTTTGGGCGGCCGGTCGCGGCGCGCGCGATTCTTAGCGCGGTGAGTCCGGCTTCTGTTCCGGAACTGACGAGGCGAACTTTTTGTGCGCATTTGATCGCAGATGAAATCAGTTCTGCGAGTTCCACTTCGAGCCGGGTTGGCGCACCAAAGCCTAGACCGAGTTGCGCTTGCTCACCAATCGCTCGAATGACGCGGCTGTGAGCATGGCCGAGTATCGCGGGGCCATATGAGCAAACGTAGTCCAGATAAGCGTTGCCATCGGCATCGATCAGAGTTGCACCGCTGCCACTTTCGATGAAAATTGGTGCGGCGCCGACGGCCTTCCACGCGCGCACGGGCGAATTCACCGCACCAGGAATCTTAACATTGGCGCGATGGAAGAGTTCATCTGATTTTTTGCGTGAGGTCATCGCATTTTTCCGGAGATCAAACGTCGAATGAAAAAAATATTTGCGATCCAAAAAAAATTTCGCGCAAAGAGGTCACGATAATATCAAAAATGCAGCGCGCGGCGAAAAGTTTAGATCGCGCGCGATGGCTTCCAAAGCGGATGCGATTGATCGCGCGATCCGCACGAAATTTCGTCTGCGCAGCGCGCGATCGCTCGCGCGTGAAATTCTCTTTGCAATACAAGCGAATAGCGACAAATTTTTTTCCGCGCTTGTCCTGATCGCGAAATAAGTTTATCACGTTCACTTGGCCGCGCACTTCGTACTTTCAAGAACGAATTTCCACTGAACGGGACATTCGCGGCGCGAGAGACATGGCTTCGAAGCGCGAGTACATCGACCACATTCTGGCACTGAAAAATAAACTTCACAGAACGGATCGTAACCCGGACAAGTTGATAGTCCAGTGCTGTGCGCGGTCAAATTGTTGACTGTAACGAGGGAAATATTGGTTATCCACAAGTGTGGATAAGCTTGTGCGTAATTCGCGCCGCATAGGAGTTGGCGCGCTACTTCCGGAGCGTGGTTTGGCGTCCGGTTTCGGCAGGGGGAGACGATATGAATGGGTTGTGGCAACGAGCCGCTGACCGAATGCGTGATGAGCTCGGTCAGGTCGGCTATGAGACGTGGATTGGACCGCTCAATTTCGTCGCTCACCAGGGTTCCACCATCACAATCGAAGCGCCCAATCGTTTTTTTCGCGATTGGGTCAACGACCGCTACCTGAGTCTGATGCGCGCCGCGCTATCGGAGGAGGCCGGCGGGCAAATCGAGGTGCGGCTGACGCTCGGCGAGAATGCCGCAGCGCCGGTAGTGCCGCAACGCCCAGCCAATGGGCATACGAACGGCAACGGAAATGGCAACGGTGCCGCGAAAACGTCCGCGACGGGCCGTGCGATCACGGCAGCAGCGCCGCGGGGAGACCGGCATCCCACGCTGAACCCGCGTTACAGTTTCGCGGAGTTCGTCGTGGGATCGGCCAACCAGTTCGCGCATGCTGCGGCGCTGGCGGTCGCGAATCAGCCCGGCGAGAAGTACAACCCGCTGTTCATCTACGGCGGCGTCGGTCTCGGCAAGACTCACCTGGTGACGGCCATCGGCCACCATATCTGGGCGAGCGGCGAACGGCCGCGGAAAGTTCTGTTCATGCCGGCTGAAATTTTCATGAACGAGCTGATCAATTCGCTGCGCCGCGACAAGATGGGCGAGTTTCGCGAAAAATTCCGGCGGGTCGATACGCTGATTCTCGACGACGTGCAGTTCCTGGCCGGACGCGAGCGCACCCAGGAAGAATTTTTCCATACCTTCAACGCGCTGCACGCCGAGCGCCATCAGATCATCCTGACCTCCGACAAAGTGCCGCGCGAAATCCCCGGGCTCGAGGAGCGGCTGCGCAATCGGTTCGAATCGGGATTGATCGCGGACATCGCGCCGCCCGACCTCGAGACACGCGTCGCGATCGTGCAGAAGAAGGCGGTGCTCGACAATCTGCGGCTGGCGCCCGAGGTCGCGATGTATATCGCGCAAAGCGTTTCGTCCAACGTTCGCGAGCTCGAGGGATGCCTGACGCGGCTGGCGGCGCTGGCCTCGATGGAGAGCGCCGTCATCACGGTGGAGTTCGCGCGGCAGGCGCTGCAGGATCTCATTCGCAATGCCGACGCCAAGCCTGACATCGAAACAATCCAGAAGACGGTGGCGGATTTTTTTCATATCAGGCTCGCCGATCTGAAGTCGAAGAAACGCACCCAGCACATCGCGTTTTGCCGCCAGGTTGCGATGTACCTGTGCCGCAAGCTGACCGACTGCTCGTTCCCGACCATCGGCGAGCATTTCGGACGCGATCACTCGACAGTGATTCATGCGTACAACCTGATCTTGCGGCGCGTCACCAGCGATGCGGCGTTTCGGATCTCGATCGAAAAGATCGAGCGTGAGCTCAAATCGATTCGCGCCACCAATGCGGCGTGAGAATTCATGTGGAGGAGGCTGTGGAGCAGGTGGGTATAAGGCGGGAGATATCGACAGGGCCGGTGCGTTCGTGGCCGGCCCTGTCGATCAGCCGTTTTTACGCCAACAACTTTTCAGCGATCGATCGGCTTTTGTTTTCGCGCGCTTGTGAGATCAATCAACAAATCCACAACTCCTACTATTACTGCTATTCTTTTATGAAGATTAAAAATCCGGAATAGGAAGACGGGCTAACAATTCATGGGACTCTCCATCGAGCGCGCTTCGCTGCTTAGCGGTTTGGGACTGGTCCAGGGCATCGTGGAACGGCGCACGACGGTTCCGATACTCGGTCACGTCCTGCTCGAGCCAAACGGAAACGCGCTGACCCTTAGCGCGACAGACCTCGAAGTCGGAATTCGCACCGAGGTCGCATGCACCGGCAAGGAAAAGAGCCTGACGCTCAACGCGCGAAAGCTTTTCGAAATCGTGCGCGAGACCGAGGGCGACGAAGTCGCACTCACGACGCTCGACGGCGATTGGGTCGAGCTGAAATGCGGCCGCGCGAAATTCAAAATGATGGGCCTCGATCCGCGCAGCTTTCCGGCGATGCCAAGTCAGAGCACCGCGAAGGACGCGGGGTCCGCAAAAAAGCAACTGAAGGCAGAATTGACGATTCCGGCCGCCGTGCTGGCCGGAATGATCGACAAGACCATCTTCGCAGTGAGTCCCGATGAAGCCCGCTACAACCTGAGCGGCGTGTTCGTCGAGTCCAATGCTCCGGGAGCGGCGCGGATGGTTGCGACGGACGGACATCGGCTGGCAATGATCGAGCGCGAAGTGCCGGGATTCAGGATGGAGACCGGCGCGATCATTCCGCGCAAGGGACTCTCGGAGCTGCGGAAAATTCTCGATGTCGGCGGCGATGCGGAAGTGCGGCTCAGCCTCGAAGGGCAACTTGCCTATTTGAAACGAGGCGCGACCGAAGTCTCGATGCGGCTGGTCGAGGGCGAATTTCCCGACTATCGCGGCGTCATCCCGAAGCAATCAAAATACAAAATCGTTGTGAAACGGGATTTGCTGTTCGCCGCAATCAAGCGCGCGGCGATTTTCTCGAGCGAGCGCTATCACGGCGTCAAATTTGCGCTGTCGGCCGGCACGCTCACGGTCTCATCGACCAGCCCCGAAACGGGAGAAGCAAGCGAATCGCTCGACGTCGATTTCAAGAGCGAAGAATTCGCGATCGGATTCAACGCGTCGTACGTGCAACAAGCGCTGGGCGTAATCCCGCAAGGCCCCGATTCCACCGTCGAGCTAGGCCTGAGCGACGACGTAAGCCCAGGCGTAATCAGAACGGAATCAGATCAGCATTACACGTACGTCGTAATGCCAATGCGCCTGTAGCTTCAGTAGCGCGGGCCGCCGTGCCCGCGGCTGAATTCGGGCGATGCGAACAATCCGGGTCGGCTGCATGTTACCAGACAAGCGACGGCCATTAGAGAAGTGGCACCAAAGGATTGAATCGCGGGCACGGCGGCCCGCGCCACTTGAACCCGATCCCGATCCCGCCGCTCGAAGACTCGGCGCCACCTCTCCCGAGTCAGTTGCCGATTCGCACCAGCACTACCTTGTTTCGATAATTGTAGTCGTTCTCCCACGGATATGACGCTTCGCTGAGCTGGACCGTGGTGGGAGTGTCGAGTTTTGGCATGTCGCGGCGGCGCACTATCATCCATTTCGCCTCGCCGCTTGCGATTGCGTCCTGCAAGTCTGATTTCTGGTCGAACTCGGGAAGGGGATTCGGCGGATTGAGATAAAACAGCGGGCCCTCGGTCTTGAACAGGACCAGGTGATCGGTCGAACCGCCAAGCTTGTTCAGCACCGCGTAGCCGAATGGCTTCTCGCCGCGGTAAGCCTCCGCCGCCGGCATCGCGAAGATATAGATGTAGGTCATCGCGAGATAGGCGATCGCGCCCATCGAAATCGCGACGCGATACGAGCTGAATTTGCGGATCGTGTAGATGACCGCGGCGACCGATACAGCCCAGAATACGATGAAGGCAAGTTTGTCGGGCAGATCCGGCAGCGCGTCGTAGGGACTCGGCAGAATCGCCCACGCTGGAACCAGCAAAATAATTCCGCCGACCACGGCGATCGCGACGATCGCGTAGCCGAGGGTAAGCAGACGCCGCGCGATCATCGAGCGCAACTCGCTGCGATACGCGAGCGTTCGCGCGACCAGGATCGCAGCGGCGGGCAGAATGGGCAGGATGTAGTAGCTGCGGCGCGATCCCGACAGCGTAAAAAATACGAACGTCGCCCAGAAATAGACCAGTGCGAATCGATCGGCACGCGCTGGCTCGAGACCGGCGCGGCGGATGCTGTGCGTCTCGACGAGAGCCGCCGGCAACAACGCCGACCACGGCGCCATCAGCCCGAAGATTACGTAGACATACAAGTAGATGGGCCCGCGATGGTCGAAGGGGTGGAAGAAGCGCACCACGTTTTCGCGGTAGACCATCTCGAGGCCCTTTTGCGTGCCCATCATGCGCGCCGAGATTTCAAACGGCAGGTAATACACGAGCCCGCCCAGCGCGATGCCGGGAATCGTGTACCAGTTGAAGAACCATCGATTGCGCTCGAAGAGCCGTCTGACGCGATCGACGAGCGAGCCGCGCGCAATCTCATGAAAAAGCTGCGCAACGCCGTCGCGCAGGCATGAGTAGACGCCGATAACCGATAGCGGCAGCACGAATCCGAGCAGGCCCTTGGTGAGCGATGTCGCTGCCATGATCAGCCACAGGCCAACGACCCAGACGCCGCCGCCGCGCTCTTCGAAGTGGTTGAAGAGCAGCAGCGCCGCGAGTTCGCCGGTGAGCGTTTCGACATCGGCGCTCGCGTGGCGCGAAAAAAATACGAAGCTGAAGCTCGTCGCGAGGATGACGCCGGAGAGTATCGCCGTGCGAGCGTCGTAGAGCCGTCGCAGCAGGAGCATGAGCAGCGCCACTGCGAGGATGCCGGCGATAGCGCAGGGCAGGCGCGTGGCAGCCTCGTTGAGGCCGCCTGTGAACGGTGTCGAAAAAATAACGAGCCAGTAAGAGCCGAGTGGTTTATCGTAATATACGTGACCGTTGATCGTCGGCCAGAAGTAGTTGTGCGTCACGATCATCTCGCGCGCAATTTCGGCCCATCGGAATTCCGACGACCACAACGCTCGCGCGCCGAGCCGGGTCAGGAAGAGAACTGCGGCGAGAATGAGCACGAGTCCTGCGCGTACCCGGAAGCGCGAATCTTGTTCGCTGCGCGCGGACATCTGTGGCGCGGCCGAGCCGGCCGATGCGGAAGCGGAGGCCATAGCAGCGGATTGTAACTGGCGCACTCATCGCTCTGCCATATGCGATGCGGCTTTCGAGAGCGCGGAGAGGCAGATAGGATGAAACAAGTTTCATGAGCCAGCCGAAAAATCCCGACAGTCACTCCGGCCGCAAGCCGAACCGTCTAATCAACGAGCAGAGCCCGTACCTGCGCCAGCATGCGTACAACCCCGTCGATTGGTATGCGTGGGGGCCCGACGCGCTCGCGCGTGCGAAGACGGAGAACAAGCCCATCATGCTGTCGATTGGCTACTCGGCCTGTCACTGGTGCCACGTGATGGAGCGCGAGTCGTTCGAGAACGACGCGATCGCGCGACTCATCAACGAGAATTTCATTCCGATTAAGGTTGATCGCGAAGAGCGGCCCGACCTCGATCAGATTTACATGGACGCGGTGCAGCTGATCACCGGGCGCGGCGGATGGCCGCTCACGATGTTCCTGGCGCCTGACGGGCGGCCGTTTTTCGGCGGGACGTATTATCCGCCGGAGGATCGCCAGGGCATGCCGGGCTTTCCGCGCATCCTGCTCGCGGTGTCGCAGGCGTATCGCGACAAGGCGAAGGAAGTCACCAACAATCTCGAGAAGCTGACCGAGGCGCTCGGCGCGCTCACGAATTATGTGCCCACTGGCGGCGACCTGAAGCCGGGACTGCCTGCGGAATCTGCGCATGCGCTCGCGGCGCACTACGACAGTATCAACGGTGGGCTGGGTCAGGCGCCGAAATTTCCCAACACATTCCTGTTCTCGCTGTTTCTTCGTGTGCATGCCGCCGACGGCGACGAGGCGCTGGCCGAGATGGTTCGGCATACGCTGTCGAAGATGGCGCGCGGCGGAATCTACGATCAGATCGGCGGCGGATTCCATCGCTACAGCGTCGACGAGCGATGGCTGGTGCCGCATTTCGAAAAAATGCTCTACGACAATGCGCTGCTGGCACGGCTGTATCTTGACGCCGGGCGCGCGCTGAACGAGCCGGAGTTTCTCGGTGTCGCGCGCGAAATCTTCGACTACGTTTTGCGCGAGATGACGAGCCCTGAAGGCGGATTCGACGCCGCGCAGGACGCCGACAGCGAAGGCGTCGAGGGAAAGTTTTTCGTCTGGACGCCGGAGCAGGTCGACGCCGTCGTCGGTCCCGAGCTCGGCGCGATCGCGGAGCGCTATTTCGATATTTCGATCGAAGGAAATTTCGAAGACGCGAATATCCCTCATCGCACGATCGAACTCGCCGACGCGGCGCGGATGTTCAAAGTGTCGGAAGACGAGATGGCGTCGAGGATTCGCGAGATTCGCGAAAAACTTTTTGCGGCGCGCGAACAAAGGGTGAAGCCGGGCCGCGACGAGAAGGTGCTGGTGGCCTGGAACGCGATGATGATCGGCGCGTTCGCCGAAGGATATCGCGCGCTGCACGATCAGCGGTATCTCGACGCGGCCGAGCGCGCGGCGGGTTTCATGATGACGACGATGTGGGACGGGCGCGCGCTCAAGCGATCGTTCAAGGACGGTGTCGCGCGCCACAATGCCTACCTCGAAGACTACGCGCAGTTGGCGGGCGCGATGCTCGACGTCTACGAGGCGTCGCTCGACGCGAAATATCTCGCGCATGCGCGCACGCTCGCCGACGTGATCCTCGAGCGGTTTATCGACCGCGAAAAAGGCGGTTTCTATTTCACCTCGGACGATCACGAGGCGCTCATCATGCGGTCCAAGGCTGCTTTCGACGGTTCGACGCCGTCGGGCAACAGCGCCGCCGCGATGGCGCTGCTGCGGCTGTACGGCTACACCGGCGACGAGCGCTACCGCGTCGAGGCTGAGCGCACGCTGAAGCTGTTCCGCGAATTTATCGAGAAGCAGCCGTTCGGCTTTTCGCACATGCTCGAAGCGGTGGACCTTTATCAGCGCGGGCCGACCGAAGTTGTCATTGTCGGCAGCCGCAACTCACCAGAGCTGCTCGAATGGGTCGAGCGGCTTGGCCTCATCTACGTCCCGAACCTTGCGCTCTTCGTTGCCGATGACGCCGACGCTCAAGCCGGCTTTCTTCCCGAGCAGGTGCGCGGCAAGCGCCAGATCGGCGGTCACGTGACCGCTTACGTCTGCCGCGATCATATGTGCACGCCGCCGATTACCACCTTCAAGGATCTGCAGAAGGAATTGGCCGACTAGCTACGCGCGATGGACGGCGATGCGCGCCATCTAACCGCGGCCGTCGACAGGCCGACGCCGCCTTTTGCACCAATCGTTGTGAATCGTGCGGCGCGTCACGAAGGCTCGCGGCTGCGAGTAGTGCTGCTCAACGCCGCCGGCGGCCGTCGCTTCCGCAAAATTCTGAACTGCCTCGAGCGTCCTCCACTGCGTGGCGCCGACATCATTCTGCTATGCGAGGTCAACGCGGCGATGAACTGGTCGCCCGGGCGCGACGTCGCAGTCGAACTTGGCGAGGCGCTCGGGATGAGCTGCGCGTACGTTCCCGAGTTCAGCTTTACTCACCCCGTCCGCAAGGTCACGAGGTTAAATGGCAACGCGATCCTGAGTTCGGCGCCGTTCGAGGACGTGGTCGCCGTCGCTCTGTATAAGCCGCCGACGCCGTACGCATGGTCGCGTCGCATTCCGCGATGGAAGCGCGTGGGCAGGCCGACCGGAATAATTACGCGAGTGAAATTCAGCGGCGCGGAGATAGTCGCCGGCGTCGCGCATCTGCACAGCCGCTGCGCTCCCGCGGAGCGCGCCCTCCAGATGGCCAGTTACCTCGAGTCGTTCCCGGCGGCGGGCCGCGCAATTTTGGGCGGCGACCTGAACACTACTACCGTCGAGCTGTCGAGCCGAGCGCTCCTGCTGACGACGATGCGGCAAATGATCGTCAACCCGCGGCGATTCCGCGCGCCTCAGGCATACGAGCCGTTGTTCGCTCATCTGCGCGAGCACGGACTTGAAATCGATGGCGTCAACGTGCCCAATCGCCCGACCTTCACGTTCTCCGGACTGATTCCGCGCTTGATGAGGCCGAAACTCGATTGGCTCGCAGTGCGCGATCTTCATCCGATCACGGGAACCGCGGCGGTCGTGGCGGCGCGGTCTCGCATGCGCCGCGCGTCCGATCACGACTTCGTCACGGTGGATCTCGAACTGTGATCGGCGCGCGCGCCTGAAATCCTTCCGCATCGCGATGCGGTCTGACTAGAATTGCGCGGCTTGTTCCAGGAGGGCGCACGCGATGGCATCGTTCAACGGGCTCGGCATGCACATGGGCAATCTGGCGATTCTTTCGACGGCCGAGAGCCGCTCGATCAGCCCCGAAAATCCGACCGGCGAGAAGGGAAAGGGCGCAATGGCGCTTCCCGACCCGGCCAAAAGTCCGGCGCGAAAGCTGGGCAGCGGATGGAAGGTCGCGCCGTATGTCGTGATCGAGCCGGGCGAAGTGAAAGTGCTGGCCGATATCGCCGGCGCCGGCGCGATCGCACAAATCTGGATGACGCCGACGGGGCCGTGGCGTTCGAGCATCCTCAGAATTTACTGGGACGGGTCGCCGGAGCCATCGGTCCAATGTCCAGTCGGCGATTTTTTCGCCTGCGGATGGAACAAGTATGCGCAGGTGTCCTCGCTGGCGGTGTGCGTGAATCCCGGCAGCGCGTTTAATTGCTATTGGGAAATGCCATTTCGCCAGCGCTGCCTGATTACCATGACCAATACTGCCGAGACGGCGATGATTCTATTTTACCAGATCAACTATGTACTCACTGAGATACCTACTGACGCTGCCTACTTCCATGCGCAGTTCCGCCGCGTCAATCCGCTGCCGTACAAAGAGGTCTACACGATTCTCGACGGAGTCAGTGGGCGCGGGCATTACGTCGGCACATACATGGCGTGGGGGGTGCACAACAGCGGATGGTGGGGCGAGGGCGAGATAAAGTTTTTCATCGACGGCGATGCCGAGTTCCCTACAATCTGCGGCACCGGCACCGAGGATTATTTTTGCGGCTCATACAACTTCGACGTCGGCAAGGAAAACGGCGGCTATCGCGAGTTCACGACGCCGTACGCCGGACTACCGCAAGTCCTTCGCCCGGACGGGCTTTACGCGTCGCAGCAGAGATTCGGAATGTACCGATGGCATATCGCGGACCCGGTGAGGTTCGCACGCGACCTGCGAGTGACTATCCAGGCGCTCGGATGGACGGGCGATCCGCGCAAGGGCGCCGAGTTCCTGCCGCTGCAGGACGACATAGCCTCGGTGGCCTACTGGTACCAAACCCTGCCAGCAGCAAAATTTCCCCCGCTACCGTCGCCCGACTATCTGCGAATCGTCTGAGCTTTCTGTCTCCTCCCTGCAATGGAGAGGATGAAGGTGAGGGTCCTTATACAGCGCGCATTTTTCGCGCGCGACTCAAGATTCTGCCTCCGCCTATTCCAGTTCGTGCGCGGATTCGACTATCAAGTCGAGCACTCGGCCCGGGTCTTCGAGCGCGAGCAACCGGTAACACTCGAGTCCGAACCAATCAGACGTAATCGACGGGTTTGTGAACGGGAGATAAGGCGGTTGCAGCGCCTGCTCGCTGGGCACGCGCAATTCTATGTGTCTGTGAATGCGCCGCGCAGTTAGCTGCGGAGTGTTCAGCCGATCGATCGGAACCCCTACGAGCTCAGGCTCTCGCAGTCCCGAGACGATGAGCACACGTTGGTTGCTCACGCCGTAAAACGTGTTCGACAGATAGGTGTGGAAGACGATCGCTTCCGCGATCAGGACGCCGACCAGGAGTGCCAGCAAGATAGAATTGGTATCCGCGCTCGCGGCGAGACTGGAATCGAGAGGCAACGAACGCATCACGAGCGCTGCCGCTCCAACAAGGGTGATTGCGACCGCGCGCCATCGAAGTGCGGTCGTGTCATGCGGGCGTCCGCACCAGAGCAGTTTTTCGCCCACGAGCAGATGCGGTGTGATGACGGCGGCCGCCTCAGGATCCATCGATCACTTGACGATGCCGGCGGCGCGCAGCGTAGCGATTCGATCGGGCGAGTAGCCGAGATACTCGCCGAGGATCTCGTCAGTATGCTCGCCCAGCAGCGGCGCCGCGCGCTCGATCGTGCCCGGCGTCGCAGAAAACTTCGCCAGGATTCCCGTCTGCCTGACAAGCCCCCATTCCGAATGAGGCAATTCCGCGATCAGTTCATTGGCGACGACCTGCGGATCGTCGAACAATTCGCGTGCATGAGTTACAAGCGTGGCCGGAATCGCGGATTTCTTCAGCCTCGCCAGCGCCTCGTCGCGATCGAACTTCGCAAACTGCTCCGCGAGCGCTGCTGCCAGCGCGCCCTCATTGGGTTCCTCGGCGGCTGTCTCCCACCTGGTACTCGGCAGCTCGGGCATAATAGCCAGTAGAGCTTTCCACTGAGTTTCGTCGGCTAGTGAGATGAATAGCCATTCGCCGTCGCGGCATTGATAGGCGCGCGACAGCGCCGAGCGCCCGCGAATTTCAGGATTGCCATTTTCCATATCGGGGCGGCCCGGATAGAACGCAAACTCTCCCGCCTGGAATGCCATCGCGGATTGCAGCAGCGAAGTCTCGCAGAATTGCCCGCGGCCCGTGAGCGCACGCGCTCTCAACGCCAGCACGCATCCGAACGCGGAGAGCATCGCGGCGCCGTAGTCGCAAATCGCGCAGGTCAGGTACACCGGATGCCCGTGGTGGCCGCCCTGCGCCGCCATCACGCCCGATCGCGCCTGCAACAGCGGATCGAAGCCGGGCTGATTGTGATCGGGACCACGATTTCCAAAGGCGTTGACCGACATATAGATGATGCGCGGATTGCGCGCCGCCAGCGTCTCGTAATCGAAGCCGAACTTGCGCATCCGCCCCGGGCGCAGATTCTCGACCACGATGTCGGCCTTGTCCGCCAGCCCATGAATAATTTCGCGTCCTTGCGGCGTCGACAGATTGAGCGAGAGGCCGCGCTTGCCCTGGTTCCAGCCGAGAAAGCCAAAACCGAAATGGCGAAACGAGTCGCCTTCGAGGCTTTCAATCTTGATTACCTTGGCGCCGAGCTGCGCGAGGATCATCGGGCCGTACGAACCCGCGATGTAACTGGCGAAGTCGAGCACTGTGACGCCGTCGAGCGGCGGCCGTTGGCCGGTGCGCGGCTTGTCTTTCGCCGACGTATCGCGTGCTGGCTCTGCAAGCCACTGCAACGCCGCGCGATCATCGCCGCTGCGCGGAGCGGGACCGGTGATCTCGCCCGGAGTGTCGTTGAGAAACACCGGCAGGCCCAGCTGGATCATCGGACCGAGAGCCGAGTCGTCGATTTCCTGGCGCATCGCGAGCGCTCGCGTCTGCGGATGATCGATGAACTCATGGCGCGTCATCACCGGGGCGCACGGTACGTCAGCCTCGCGCAGGATGCTCAGCCATTGGTCGCGCGTGCGCGTGCGAAGGATCGGCTCGATGATATCTTTGAGCGGTTGCCAGTACTCGGCCGGAATTCCCCACGGCGCATTTTCGAAACGCGGATCGCCGACGAGGTCCGGGCGCTCGATTGCGATCGCAAACTTGCCCCAGAAGGTCGCGTTGCCGCATGCGGCAAACAGATATTTACCGTCGGCGGCCTCGAACAAGCGATAAACCGGGATCGGGCCGAGCGGATCCTGCGGACCGTGATACAGATTCGTCATCTTTTCGTGCCGCAATATGCTGCCGGTCTGGAGCGAGAACGCGCCGGCCAGGATCGAGACCTCGACCGCCTGCCCGGCACCGTTCGCACCGCGCGCGAGGATCGCTGCCGCGGCGGCCGTCGCTGCCATCACGCCGGCCGAATAGCTCGCCGCCGGAAAAACCAGCGCGACGGGATTACCGCTGCGTGCCCATTGGCTGCCGGTGATTCCGCCGCGCGCCGCGACCAGGTCGTCATTCGCATCGAAATCGGCATCGGGGCCGCGGCTGCCGAGCGGAGGCACGCCAAGTGCAATCGCGCGCGGATTTATCCGGTGAATGGATTCGGCGTCGAGATTCAATTGCTTGAGCCGCGCCGGCGTGAAGCCGGTGACGACGATATCCGCCCATCGCACCAGATCCGCCACTCGTGCTTGCGACGTGCGAGCTTCAAGGTCCAGCTCAAGCGCGCGCTTCGAGCGGTTCAACACGTGGAAATGCGGCGTGCCGCGCTGGCGCGAACCGCCTGGCGGCTCGACCATTATCGCCCGCGCGCCATTTTCCGCGAGCAGCATCGTGGCGTAAGCTGCGCCGGTGTGAGAGGCGAATTCAACGATGTTGATTCCGTCGAGTGCTTTACTCATTTGCAAACTGCCAAGCGTCGTTTGGGAATCTGGATTGTCGTCGAGCGAGGGCGAAAAAAGCAAACGGTCGCGCCAAAGCGCGATTATGCATGGGAATCCGGGTCCACGCGGACAAATTCAACCGGCGTACACGGCGGGTTCATCGTCCCTTAATATTCGGTGCATAGCGTCTGCGCGCCGCGCTCTCACGCGCGCAACGGACACGATTAACATCGAGGCGAGTTCAAAAAAAATGACTAGACGACGACTAATCCTGGCCCTGTTCATAGTTCTTGCGATAGCGGGGATCGGCCGGTCCGGCTACGCCGACTTGTTGGTCAATGGGGCGGGCGCGACCTTCCCCTATCCCATCTATTCGAAATGGTTCGACGTTTACGCGAAACAAAATCCCGGCATCAAGTTCAACTACCAATCGATCGGATCCGGCGGCGGCATCCGCATGCTCTCGAATCGCACCGTCGATTTCGGCGCGAGCGACGCGCCGCTGACCGACGAACAGATATCCGACGCGCCGGGAAAAATTCTGCATTTTCCTACCGTGATGGGCGCCGTGGTCGTTGCGTACAATATCCCCGGCTTCACCGGCACGCTGCGCCTAACGGGTTCGGCGGTCGCGGACATCTTCTCGGGCAAAGTAGCAAAGTGGGATGACCCCGAGATCAAGACGCTGAACCCGGGCGCCGCGATCCCGTCGCAGGACATCGTCGTCTGCCATCGCTCCGACGGCAGCGGCACTTCGTACATTTTCACGGATTACCTCTCGAAGGTCAGCGACAGTTGGGCGGCCGACCCTGGCAAGGGCACCGCGGTCAAGTGGCCGGTGGGGCTCGGCGGCAAGGGCAACGAGGGGGTGACGGCGCTGGTGCAGCAAACGCCGGGCGCGATTGGCTATGTCGAGTTGATCTACGCGCTCAACAACAACATTCCGTTCGCCGAGTTGCAGAACAAGGCGGGTAGCTGGGTGAAGGCGAGCCTCGAGGGCGTGACGGCCGCGGCGGCATCAGTGGCGGACAAGATGCCGGCGGATTTCCGCGTGTCAATCACGAACGCGCCCGGAGCCGACGCCTACCCGATCTCGTCGTTTACCTATCTGCTCGTCTATCAGAAGCAGACCAACAAAGATGTCGGCGATCAGATCAAAAAATTTCTGACCTGGATGCTGACCCAGGGCGAGCAGTACACGCTGGATCTCAAGTACGCGCCGCTTCCCCCGGCAGTCGTCGAGAAAGAGAAGGCGCAGATCCAGGAGATCCAGGTTCCCTAACTCCATCATCGCGAGAACAAAGGACGCGGGCGCCGGCAACGGCGCCCGCGTTTTCATTTTGTCGACCGCGTCGGCTATGGTCGAGCCGTTATGCGACGAATGCAGGCATTGGTGCTGGCGATCATCATGGTTGGGACGACGAAGATCGCGCGGGCGCAGAACTACGTGATCGATCAGGGCACCAGCGACGCCCTCACCAGGTATCTCCATTCCAACGAGCTGCCGATGGTCACCGCGCAGTTCTCGACCTCGCCCGGCGGCCGCAAGCAGCTGATACTCACGGGCTTTGTGGCGACGCATTTCGGCCGCGACTCCGCGGAACGAATCGCAACCGGGTACCTGAACGATCCAAGCGTCAACATGGTCGACCAAATCATGCTCGATCCGCACATCGAAGATATGCGCGGCGCCGCACCCGGCTCATCCGCGGCGGCCGCGCCAGGCTCGCAATCACCCAACGCTTCCGATGACCTGTGGAACAAGACGATGCAGGGTATCTACCGTAACGGCGGGCAGAACCCTGGCGGCAGCGGGCCGATGCTGCCGTAGGGCGCAACTTGCGGCGCGCGTCGTGGTAGGATCGCGCTTGCCGTGGCCGACAAGGTAATTTACCTGCGCGAAAAGCCGGCCTCGCCGGCCGACGAGCGCAACTTCAAGATCAAATACGCGGAGCTGCTGAATTCCGCGCAGCTCGCCGCCGTGACGCATCGCGACGGCCCGCTGCTGGTCGTGGCGGGCGCGGGTTCGGGTAAGACGCGCACGCTTATCTATCGCGTCGCGCGGCTCATCGAGAGCGGCGTGCCGCCCGGCGCGATTCTCCTGCTGACGTTCACGCGGCGCGCGGCGCAGGAGATGCTCCGCCGGGCCGAACAGCTCGTTGGAGATCGCGCGGGCGCCGTCGCGGGCGGCACCTTCCATTCGTTCGCCAACAACGTGCTCCGCCGGATGGGCGCGCCGATGGGCCTCAAGCCCAACTTCACGATCCTCGATCGCTCCGACATGGAAGACGTCGTCAACCTGCTGCGGACGCGGATGGGCCTCGCGTCGCGCGAACGCCGGTTTCCGAAGAAGAGCACGATCGCCGAGGCGATCAGCATGGCGCGCAATAAGCGGCGCGCGCTCGAAGAGGAAATCGAGATCGATTTTCCCCATCTCGGCGAGCATCAGACGGAAATTCTCGAGCTCGCGAAAAATTACGAGAGCTACAAGCGCGAGCGCGGCCTGCTGGACTACGACGACCTGCTGTATCGGCTGGCCGAGTTGCTCGAACAGCACGAGAACGTGCGGCGCCGGCTGTCGGATAGCTATCGCTACATCATGATCGACGAGTATCAGGACACCAACCTGATCCAGGCCGACCTCGTGCGGCTGCTCGCGATGAACCATCGCAACGTGATGGCGGTCGGCGACGACGCGCAGTCGATCTATTCGTTTCGCGGCGCGAACTTTCGCAACATCATGGACTTCCCCACGATTTTTCCCGGCGCGAAAATCGTGAAACTGGAAGAAAACTATCGCTCGATCCAGGGAATCCTCGACGTCGCCAACGACGTGATTTCGCGCGCGGGCGAGAAGTACACCAAGGCGCTGTTCACGCAGCGCGAGGGCGGCTTTCGGCCGTTTCTGGTGCGCGCGCAGGACGAGCACATGCAGTCGCGCTTCGTCGCCCAGCGCATCCTCGAGCTGCGCGAGGAAGGCGTCGAGCTCAGCGAGATGGCGGTGCTGTTCCGATCGAGTTTTCACTCCTTCGATCTGGAACTCGAGCTGCAACGCCGCGACATCCCGTTCATCAAGCGCGGCGGCTTCAAGTTCATCGAAACCGCGCACATCAAGGACGTGCTGGCGCATCTGCGCGTCATCGCGAATCCGTCCGACGCCGTGTCATGGCTGCGCGTGCTGACTCTCGTCAAGGGTATCGGCCATCGCACGGCCGAGCGGACGATCGAAGCACTCATCGCCGCCGATGATCCCGCCGCCGCGGTCACGAAGCTGGCCGAGAAGGCGCGCGGCGGCGCGGATGGCGGCCTCAAGCGGCTCGGCACATTGCTGGCGGAATTGCGCGCCGGTGAAAAACGTCCGCCTGAACAGATCGCGATGACGCTCGAATACTATCTGCCCGTGATGCGCGAGGCGTACGCCGACGATTACCCCAAGCGCGAGCGCGACCTCGAGCATTTTCAGAATCTTACCGAGCGATACAAGAGTCTCCAGCAGATGCTGGCCGACATGGCGCTCGAGCCGCCGAACGACTCGCTCGACGGCGTGCTCGCCACAGATTCCGAAGACGAGCATCTGACACTCACCACGATTCACTCCGCCAAAGGACTCGAATGGAAGGTGGTCTTCCTTATATGGGCGGCCGACGGGCGCTTCCCCGGACCGCAAAGCGTCGGCGACGACGAAATCGAGGAGGAGCGTCGTCTTATGTACGTCGCGAGCACCCGCGCGCGCGACGAACTGTACTTGTCGTATCCTATATATATGTTCGATCGCAGCTTCGGCTTCGTGATGGGCCGAGTGTCGCGCTTCCTGGAAGACGTTCCGGCAGAGCTGCTACAGACCGCAACGCTGCAGGAGTCCGAGGAGTCTTAGTGGTTCTAGCTTATGCTCGACGATCGAATCATCTGCGCGGCGCGCAACAATGCCCAGTGGTGTGACGCCGTTTGCCGCGCGCATGGGAATCCCGGCGAGTTCCACAAGGACATATGGCTCAATCGCCATCGAGTGCCACGCCTCTATCCGAACGCCGGGACTCTCGCGGAGCCCAGCCAGCGGCAGCTAGAGCTGATCGGTGAACTGCTTGCTACGCGCCTGCCGAGCGGATGGGGAGTCAAAGACAGTTTCTGCACGCTCGACCTTGCGTCGCGAGGGTTCCGCGTGCTCTTCGGTGCGGAGTGGATCTATTTGCCGGCTTCGCGGATGAAGGTCATCCCGTCGTCAGCGCGATGGGAGGTCGTGCGTGATGAACTCGCGCAGGCAGAATGGGAATCGGCGTGGGGCAGATCACCCGGTGGTACGAGCGAAGAGAGAATTTTCTTGCCTCCACTCCTCAATGACAAAGACATTGCGATGGTTGCCTGCTATCGCGATGGCCATATCGTCGCAGGGGCGGTTGCAAATCGCAGCGACGGCGTCGTTGGATGGTCGAACTTCTTTGCGACCGCGGCAGAGATACTCGATCGTGCCATGGAGTCGCTTGCGACAATAGCCGGGGTATTTCCCGGCGCGCCGATTGTCGGATATGAACACGGCGCCGAACTCCGCAATGCGCATGTGCTGGGCTTCGAGTCGCTTGGCCCGCTGCGAGTTTGGACGTTTCAGTCCTAGCGAACGCTACTCTCCAATGATTTTGATTAGGATGCGTTTCGAGCGGCGGCCGTCGAATTCGCCGTAGAAGATTTGTTCCCATGGGCCGAAGTCGAGCTTGCCGGCTGTTATCGCGACTACTACTTCGCGGCCCATCACCTGGCGCTTATGATGCGCGTCGCCGTTGTCCTCGCCGGTGCGATTGTGATGATAGCGCTCGGGGCTCGGGTCGTACGGCGCGAGCCATTCGAGCCATCGCTTGTAGTCTTCATGCAGGCCGGGCTCGTCATCATTGATAAAGACCGACGCCGTGATGTGCATCGCATTGACGAGGCAAAGTCCCTCGCGCACACGGCTTTCCTTAACCGCCTTCTCAACTTCATCCGTGATGTTCACGAAATCCATCCGCTCAGGAACTTTCACGGTTAGATATTTCGTATGCGACAGCATGGCGGCGATAACCTCCGACGATCGATTGACGCCTCTAATCGTAGCAATTGTACGATGCTCATGGCCCGAATTGGTTTTGTTCTTGCGCAGGTTCTCAAACGGGAGCGGCGCAATCAGCAATTGCCCGAGGAATCTCTTGAAAAGAGTGTTGAAGTCACAAAAACTGCTCGGTTGTGACTCAACAACTGGGGGTGACCGATGGACTGCACTTCAGCTATCAAATCTTTATCCCTTCCAGCGCCAGTAGTAGGCGTGATCGTTGGCTGGATATTGGGGATGTGCAGCCGCTATTTCGACGATCGCCTCTTTGGAGCGAAGCTCACGATCGACTGCGGGACTGCACCCGGAAATAGAATAGAATCGCCTGATTCCCTATACGTCAAGTTCTGCGTGCGGAATACTAAACGTCGCGTAGCTAAAAATTGTCGCGCCTACATTATAGCATTGCACGAATTCAGCAATGGCAAAGCAATTGGCCAAAGCGTGATGAGTGACAGTTTTCAGATTCCTTGGGCTGGGTACGATTTCGAACCGAGAGATATTCCTCCGAACATCTCGCAGTACGTTGATCTCGTTAGGTTTTCAAAAATTAACTTGGGCTGGGACTTTCAGACAAAGCCCGGTCTTTACGCTAGCCTCTCATCAATCACGCGGCGCTCCGGTACGTACCAATTCACGGTCGTTGTTACCGGAGAGTCAACGGTTCCGGCAAAAAAACAGATAAACGTCGATTACGACATGGTCGATTGGAAAAACGCGAGGGTATACGACGCCTGATTCTGAACTCTGCGGACCCGCAATCGGCCTATCAAAGTAATTTTCCTTCATTTCTGGAATTCCGCTGAATGAAGGAAAAACTCGCGGCTACGGTGACGGAGATACTCCGTCCACCTTTTCGAACTTGGCGTAGCCTGTCAGGTCTTCGTCCGGCGTGGTGTGCATCGGCATCGAGACTTCTCGCAGGACT
>JBEKLS010000039.1:0-30507 GCA_050010075.1 Binatus sp. (SeqCode)
CTTAGCCGCCAGGTCGACATACTTGAACGCGACATTGCTGACCGCTGGAACGTCGTCGACACTGCGCACCGCAGCGGGCTCGACTCCGCGCCCCTCGCAGTATCGCCGGTATGGCTCTATCCCTTCAAATTGATGACGGAAAACGTTTAGCGCGAGCCGCTGGAACGATTCGGGCTCGGGCCTGTGGATAAACGAGACAACCTGTTCGTAAATGGACATCGGCTTCGCGCCGGGCGCGGAACGGGGATGATCATGGCCCGACGCAGACGTTCATTCAATCCTGCCAATCCCGCTTCGTAATCCCGCAGCTATCGATTTTTGTAAAAAATGCCCATGTTTACCTTGCTCTCGAAATGTTCTAGACTGCGTGCGTTGGGTGGTGGCGAGCAGCCTCGTGCAGCGGTCAAGTGGGCCGGGTATGCCGGGCTTTCTGAAGGTTACGACGCTTTAGTCTGTCGATGCTGTCAAACCACCCTTTTTTGAGACGTAACTGATTTTTGCGCTTGCTGGTTAATTTTGCTAAACAAATTGCCATCGGATCGGGGGAGAGACATCGGGAAATGAAGAAATTCGCCGCCGGCGTGATGCTAGGTTTTGTCGATGCGGGTCAGCGTCGGCAAGCTCGACGTGCTCAACTCCGCCGCCGATCTGTTTCATTGGAAGGGCGCCCGCCGCATTATCCATCAGCTCTCGGGACAGCTCTCGATGGACCAGGTCAGTGCCAATGACGCGGTGAAGCGGCTCGACGAACTGTACTCGAACCAGAAGTACAGCGAACTTGACCTCGGCGAGGCGCTGCAGACGCTTTCGATCCGTGCCAATGAAACCGCGATGCCCGACGCGCCGGTGAACAGCTCGAAGTAAGCACACTCGATTTCACATCTGAGGCGGTCTCGCGAGGGATCGCCTCTTTTTTTTGCGCCAAACGCCAGAACGATCGCGCTTGAAACCATGCGGGCGTCACCCTAGCCTAGTTCGCAGGACATTCGTCGTGAACGCACCGCCATTCCTGCTCGAAAAAGTTCTGCGCGCCACCGTCGGCGTGCATTCGCATATCCCCTCGACCCACGTCTCGACCTCCATTGGCCTCGGCACCGACCGCCGCGGCACCGGCACCGTCGTCAGCCCCGACGGCCTCATCCTCACGGTTCATTACCTGCTGCTGGGCGCGCAAAACGTGATCGTCACGATGCCGGGCGGCGAGCAGCTCGAGGCGAAGATCGTCGGCAAGGATTACAGCACCGGCATCGGCCTGCTGCAGATCGATCGCGACAAGCTGCCCTGCGCCGAAGTGGTCTCGTCGGAAAAATGCGTCGCCGGCCAGGAGGCCTTCACCGTCTCGAGCATGGGCGGCGAAAAGCGATGCGCCGATTGCGGCATCATCACCTATCTCGGCCCGTTCGACGCGGTGTGGGAATTCGTGCTCGACAAGTGCGTCTGCGTCACCGCCTCGTCGCTGAACATCGGAATGAGCGGCGGCCCGATCTGCAACCTCCAGGCGCAAGTCGTCGGCATCTCGTACCTGAACTTCGCCGACTTGAGCCGCGCTATCCTCGGCGTGCCGGGCGAGAGCTTCCTCGCCGTCCGTGACGAGCTCGTTCAACACGGCAGCCGCACCACCGCCGCGCCGCGCGCATGGCTCGGCGTGCTCTCTTACACGCTGCGCGAGCACGTCGTAATCGCGGGCGTGATGCCCGGCGGTCCCGGCGAGAAAGCCGGCTTGCAGCAGGGCGACCTGGTGATTTCGATCGACGACACCGACATCAACGACCGGCGCGTGCTCTACGAGGCGCTACGCAACCATCGCCCCGGCGAGAACGTCAATCTCAAGGTCCTGCGCAACAATCGCGTCTACCAACTCGACATCCCCGCCATCCGCGCCGAAGATTATTTCGCCTGATTTCAGGAGCGTCCCACCATGAATGAACCGAGATCGCGGCTGCGCGAGATGCTCGCCGGTCCCGAAATGATCGTCGCACCCTTCGTCTTCGATTGCCTGCAGGCAAAACTCGCCGCCGTCGCCGGCTTCGACGCCGTCTATATGACGGGCTTCGGCACCGCGGCCGCGCGCGGCTATCCCGACCTCGGGCTGCTCACGATGTCCGAGATGGCAGCTAACGCGCGCGCGATTTCGCAGTCGGTAAACGTCCCGGTCATCTGCGACGCCGACACTGGCTACGGTAATGCGCTCAACGTTTGGCGCACCGTGCGCGAGTATGAGGACGCGGGCGTGTCGGCCTTGCACATCGAGGACCAGGTGTTTCCCAAGCGATGCGGTTTTCTCGCGGGCAAGCAGGTCATCGCGATGGAAGCGATGGTGCCGAAGGTCAGCGCCGCGTGCGACGCGCGCCGCGACAGCAGTCTCGTCATCATCGCGCGCACCGACGCGCTGCAGCCCAATGGATGGGACGACGTCGTACGTCGCGCGCACGCCTATCGTGCAGCCGGCGCGGATTTGATTTTTGTCGATGGAATCAAAACCCTCGACGACCTCAAGTGCTACGCCGAAAAACTCGGCGACCTGCCACTGATCTACAACGGCGACCTGCTGCCAATCGACGAATTGAAGAAGTACCCGTTCAAGATCACAATCCACATAGGCACGATGCTCGCAACGTACGACGCGATAAGCACGACGATGACCGAGCTCAAACGCAACGGCAAACTAAGCATCGGCACCAACTCGAACATCTTCAAAGACTTCGTAAAAACAATGGGCGTCGATGACTACCAGGCACTAGAAAAGAAATACACCAACTAGAAAACTCTCAGCTGGCACAAGGGCGCTTCTGCCTCTGTCTCCTCTCCCTGTAAGGGAGAGGATCAAGGTGAGGTCCTTATCCAGCGCGCATTTTTCGCGCGCGAATCAAGATTCCGCCTCTACCGAGCGCCCTCAACAACTACACGTCCTTGAACGCTGCCTTCTTCTGCGACGCCTCGATCGCTGCTTGCGCCGCTGCCAGCCGCGCTACCGGAATCCGGTACGGCGAGCACGACACGTAATCCAGGCCGAGGCTATGGCACAGCTTGACGCTCGCGGGATCGCCGCCATGCTCGCCGCAGATGCCGATCTTCAGACCCTTGTTCGCCCTGCGCCCGCGTTCGATTCCGATTCGCATCAGCTCGCCGACGCCGACCGGGTCCAGCTCCGCGAACGGGTCTTTCTTATAAACTCCAGTACGTATGTAGTCGGGCAGAAATTTCCCCGAGTCGTCGCGCGAGATGCCATACGTCATCTGCGTCAGGTCGTTGGTCCCGAACGAAAAGAATTCCGCAACCTCGCCGATCTGATCCGCCACCACGCACGCGCGCGGCACTTCGATCATCGTCCCGATCGTGTACGCCACCTTGATGCCGCGTTCTTTGAACACCGCCGCCGCCACTTCGCGAATCTGCGCCGCCAGAATGTCGAACTCGCGGCGCTCGCCGATCAACGGCAGCATGATCTCCGGCATCGCCTTCACGCCCTGCTTGCGCAGCTCGCAGGCCGCCTCGATAATCGCGCGCGCCTGCGCCTGGTAAATTTCGGGGAAGCTGATTCCAAGCCGCGATCCGCGATGCCCCAGCATCGGATTGACCTCGAACAGGCTCGCGCGCACCTGCTTCAAGTGCTCGAGCGTGGTGCCGATCTTCGCGGCGAGCTCGCGCATCTCGTTGTCCGCGTGCGGCAGGAACTCATGCAACGGGGGATCGAGCAGACGGATCGTGACCGGCAGCCCGGCCATCGCTTTCAGGATTCCGACGAAGTCCTCGCGCTGCATGGGCAGGATCTTCGCGAGCGCGCGCCCGCGTTGCGCCGCATTCTCCGCCATGATCATTTCGCGCACGGCCGAGATTCGCTCGGGATCGAAAAACATATGCTCGGTGCGGCACAGCCCGATTCCCTCGGCCCCAAAATCGCGCGCGATCTTCGCGTCGTTGGGCGTGTCGGCGTTCGCGCGCACTCCCAATTTGCGCACCGCGTCCGCCCACGACAGAAATTTTTTGAAGTACGCGGGCATCTCGGGCTCGACCGTCGGCACGCGCCCTTCGATCACCTCGCCCGCCGATCCGTCGAGCGTGATGTACTCGCCGCGCCGGATCACCGAGCCGTTGGCCGACAGCGTGCCCGCACCGTAATCGATTTCCAGCGCCGAGACGCCGGCCACGCACGACTTGCCCATCCCGCGCGCGACCACCGCTGCATGACTCGTCATCCCGCCGCGCGCCGTTAGGATTCCTTCGGCGACCTGCATCCCATGGATGTCTTCCGGCGAAGTTTCCAGCCGCACCAGGATCACTTTGCGCCCGGCTTCCGCAACGACGACCGCTTCATCCGCCGAGAAGACCACCTCGCCATTGACGGCGCCCGGCGACGCCGGCAGGCCGCGCGCGATGACGTGTTTTTTGCTCGCCGGATCCAGCCGCGGATGCAGAAACTGCTCGAGCTGCTCGGGCTCGACGCGCTTGAGCGCGGTCTTGCGATCGATCAGCTTCTCGTCGGCCATGTCCACCGCGATTCGCACCGCTGCCTGCGCGGTGCGCTTGCCGTTGCGCGTCTGCAGCATGAACAGCCGGTTGCGCTCGATGGTAAATTCCATGTCCTGGGTATCGCGAAAATGCTTTTCGAGCTGCGCCGCGATTTTCAGGAACTGTTTGTAAACGCCGGGGAAGCTTTCTTCGAGCGTCGAGTATTGCGCGACGCGTTCCGCCTCGTTGACTCCTTGGCGCGCTGCCCACGCACGCCCCGCCTTCAGGCTTATCTGCCGCCCGGTGCGGATTCCCGCGACGACGTCCTCGCCCTGCGCGTTGGGCAGAAATTCGCCGTAGATTCCTTTTTCGCCGGTGCCGGGATCGCGCGTGAACGCGACGCCGGTGGCGCAATCGTCGCCGAGGTTGCCGAACACCATCGATTGTACCGTGACCGCGGTGCCCCAATCGCCCGGGATGTTGTTGATCTTCCGGTACGTGATCGCGCGGTCGTTGTGCCACGAGTCGAACACGGCGCCAATCGCCATCCACAGCTGCTCGCGCGGGTCCTGCGGGATATCGGCGCCGACGCGCGAACGAATCAGCGCGCGGAACTCGCCGACCAGCTCGCGCAGATCGTCGACGTTCAGATCGGTATCGTTCCTGACGCCACGCTCCGCCTTCTTGTGATCGATAATTTCCTCGAACGGGTCGGGGTCGTTCTTGTTCTCCGGCTTCAGCTTGAGCACGACGTCGCCAAACATCTGACAGAACCGCCGGTACGAATCCCACGCGAAGCGCGGGCTGCCGCTGATTTCCGCGAGCCCGGCCACCGTCACGTCGGTGAGGCCGAGGTTCAGCACCGTGTCCATCATTCCCGGCATCGAGACGCGCGCGCCCGATCGCACCGACACCAGCAGCGGATTCTTGGCGTCGCCGAACTTGCGCCCGAGCGCCTTCTCGACTTGCGCGACGCTCTTCGCCACGCCTTCAGTCAGCCCCTTCGGATACTTGTGGCCGTGATCGTAAAAGTAGTTGCAGACGCGCGTCGAGATGGTGAATCCCGGCGGCACCGGCAGCTTGAGCCGCGCCATCTCGGCCAGGTTCGCGCCCTTGCCGCCGAGCAGATTGCGCATCTCGGCGCGCCCTTCCGCCACGCCGGCGCCAAAAAAATAAATCTCAGGATGAATGCGACCCATATGAAACCGTCACTCCCGTCTCCGCTTCGTGCCGAGACAATTTTGAATTATTAGCGCGTCCAGCCGATTCGATCTGCGATCACTTCGACCAGCCGCGATGCAGGCACGCGATCCTGCGTCATCGAATCGCGATCGCGCAGCGTAACCGTGTCGTCTTCCATTGTCTGATGATCGATCGTCACGCCGTAGGGCGTGCCGACTTCATCCTGACGGCGATAGCGCCGGCCAATCGAGCCCGCCTGATCATAGGCGACCGTGAAATGCCGCTTCAACGCGTCGCGGATCGCAATCGCCTTCTCGGGCTGCCCCGCCTTGCGCAACAGCGGGTAGACCGCGACCTTGATCGGCGCGAGCCGCGGATCGAGCCGCAGCACGATCCGCTCCTCGTTATCGACCACGTCTTCATCGTAGGCGTCGAGCATGAACGCGAGCATCGCGCGATCGACGCCGAGCGCCGGCTCGATCACCCACGGCCGAAAGCGCGTCTTGGTGTCCTCGTCGAAATAAGTGAGATCCTTGCCGCTGAACTTCGCATGCTGATCGAGATCGAAGCTGCCGCGTTTGGCCACGCCCTCGAGCTCGCCCCATCCGAACGGATACAGGAACTCGATATCGGTAGTGCCGCTCGAATAGTGCGACAGTTCATCGGTCGCATGCTCGCGCGCGCGCAGATGGTCGCGCTTGATGCCGAACTTGACGTGCCAGTTAAACCGAAAATCGACCCAGTAGCGGTACCACTTTTCTTCTTCCGCGCTATCGGGACGAACAAAAAACTCCATCTCCATCTGCTCGAACTCGCGCGTGCGGAATATAAAATTTTCGGTGGTAATTTCGTTGCGGAACGACTTGCCCTGCTGCGCGACGCCGAACGGCAGCTTCACGCGCTGCGTATCCACGATATTCTCGAAGTTGGTGAAAATTCCCTGCGCGGTCTCCGGCCGCAGATAAACCTCCGCCGCGGTATCCTCGACCGGCCCCATGAAGGTCTTGAACATCAGGTTGAAATTGCGCGCGGGCGTGAGCTCGCCGCCGCAGTTGGGGCATTTGTCGCCCGTAAGATGATCAGCGCGGAACCGCTGCTTGCAGTCTTTGCAGTCGACCAGCGGGTCGGTGAAATTTTTCAGATGCCCCGACGCTTCCCAGGTGCGCGGATGCTGAAAAATGGCCGAGTCCAGCCCCAGCACGTCGCTGCGGTACTGCACCATCTCGCGCCACCACGCTTCTTTGACGTTGCGCTTGAGCTCGACGCCCAGCGGGCCGTAGTCGAAGGTCGAGCCGAGTCCCCCATAGATATCGCCCGTGGGAAAAACAATTCCACGGCGCTTGCACAGGTTGACCAGTTTCTCCATCGTGACCGCGCGTTTGATCGCGGGCACTGCATTTTCCGCGGACAACAATATCTCCTGAGTCGTTAGTGACCGCCCGGCTACGCCAGGCTGATTATCTCGGCGGAAATTTCGCCGCCGTTTCCAATTTCAAGTATCGCGACCGTTCCCGGCACTCCGACCAGATTGCGCGGCAGCGTGGCGCTGCCCGGATTGACCACCAGCGTCGCGCCGAACCGCGTCACTCCCTCGACATGGCTATGCCCCTGCACGACCACGTCGACCGGCCCGCCGAATTGCGTATTCATTGCGCGCGCGAACACCTCGTCCGACGTCTCGTCCGGCGTCGGGATCGCATGCACCAAACCGATTCGCACGCCCGCTATCTCGACCAGGTGCGCCTCGCGCACGCGATCGTCAGCCTCGAGGCGATAGCGATGACCGTCGAGGCCTTCATCGCCATTGCCGAGCGCCGCGATCACCGGCGCGATGGCAGACAGCTCGTCGAGCACGCGGTTCACGTAGACGTCGCCCGCGTGCATCACGAGATCCATCCCGGCGAACACCTCGAAGACACGGTCGGGGAGATGCTCGCAGGCTTCGGGTATATGAGTGTCAGCGATCAGGCCGATTCGCATTACGATTGGCTCCGGGCGCGTTTCGCCCGCCGAGCGTGAATCGTAAAACCTATCATGGCCCCGAAGCACCCGCAATTTTCGGGTTGCGCCGCCTTTTCACAATCTCGCGGGCGCGGCGATGGCTGTATTCCCGAAGCTCATGCTAGAAACCCGCGGTAGAGGAGACCTTGTGATGCGAATTTCGACGGTCGTCATCTGCGCATTTGTGATTGGCGGCGCGCTTGCGCTGGAAGGATGCGGTCACAAGCTGGTCGCGCACAACGGCGACAGCACCGTCGCCGTCTATCCGGACGAGAACACGTTCGTCAAGCTGACCAATCTGAAAAACCAGGGCGGCGTCGGCGGAATGATCGGCGGACTGGGCGAAGGCATCGCGGCCAAGCAGGTCGACAACAACACGCCCGTGCGAATCATCAACAGCGACGACAAGGGCTCGCAAGTCGAGGTGCTCGACGGCGCCTTCAAAGGCCTGCAAGGCTTCGTCCCGCAAGACAACGTGCACTGACAAGAAAAATGATTCGCGTTTCGTTCTCCTGAATTAAATTACCGTTTCACGTGAAACACTTTCGCTTTAAACTACAGTAGTTAAGCGGTATTTTTCACAAATCAGGCGAAACCACGCCCGGTTCCCTCCTCCAAAATGGGGGGAGGGTTAGGGTGGAGGACGATTTGCCGCGCGCATGACTGGTGCGCGGCATTTCCGACACGTCGCAGAATTTCGGAACAATAAGGTCCTCCACCCGCCGCTC
The DNA here is from genome assembly GCA_050010075.1 of Binatus sp. (SeqCode). Taxonomy (GTDB): domain Bacteria; phylum Desulfobacterota; class Binatia; order Binatales; family Binataceae; genus Binatus. Next base: position 8,361 of record JBEKLS010000039.1, read on the forward strand.
GAAGACGAGCGTCGGCCTCCCCCCATTTAGGGGGAGGCGATTCCAATTCCTTCCCGCTAAGCCGCGCGATATTGCCGAGGACTCGATCCGATGATAGCGCTGCGCTCGAGCTCCGAGATTTCGTCTTCGGTCATCCCCAGCGTCTCGGCGAAGACTTGCCGGTTGTGTTCGCCGAGCAGCGGCGCCGGCGCGTCGGCGCGCAGCGGAGTGTCCGGGATGCGCGCGACGGCGCCGGGATAAAGCTGCGTGCCGACGACGGCGCGATCGATCGCGACGAAATATTCGCGGCCCTGGATTTGCGGATCGGCCATCACCGCCGGCGCCGGATTCACTGGCGCGGCTAGTACACCCGCCTCGTGCAGACGCGCGACGCAATCGTCGGCGCTGAGAGGCGCAATCGCGCGCGTCAGTTCCGCGTCGAGCGCATCCTCGTTGGCTTTGCGTGCCGACGCACTGGCGAAGCGCGGGTCATCTGCGAGGCGCGGGATTCCGAGCGCACTCGCGAGGCTTCGCCACTGCGCGTCGGTCTCGCACGCGAGCGCGATCCAGTTGTCGTCGCCCGCGCATCGGTAGATTCCATGCGGCGCGTGCTCGCGATGACGGTTGCCGCGCGCCGGCGGCAGCATCCCGCTGAACTGATACTCGAGCATCGCGTCGGTCACGAACGGAATCAGCGATTCGACCTGCGCGAGTTCGATCCATTGCCCGCGGTCGGTGCGTTCGCGCTCGCGGATCGCCACCATCAGCGCGAACACGCCATGCAAGCCGCCGACCGGATCGCCCAGCGCGTTGCTGAGCGTGTACCGCTGCCCGTCGCCGTCGTGATAACCGGTGAGCCCCGTCACTCCCGCCATCGCCTCGACCGTGTTGCCGTAGCCGCGCGCGTTGCATTCGGGACCGTCGCTGCCGAACGACGGCATCGAGATCATGATGAGTCGCGAATTGATCGCGCTCACTGATTTGTAGCCGAGTCCGAGCCGATCCATCACGCCGGGGCTGAAATTCTCGATCAGGAGGTCGGCGACTTTGATCAGCCGTTTAAGAATTTCGATTCCGCGCGCGTTCGCGAGGTCGAGCGTCACGCCGAGCTTGCCGCGATTGGCGGTGTTGAAGACCGATGCGCGCTCGATCGGCTGCATCTCCGGTGGCGCCATCGAGAGCGATCCGCGCCACCAGTCGAAGTGATGCGTGTCCTCGACCTTGATGACCTCGGCGCCCATCTCGGCGAACATCTGGCCGACCAGCGGCCCCGCCCAGCCCATCGAGAGGTCGAGCACGCGAATCTTGGCATCGAAAATCGTGTTCATATCGTGCCCGCTCTTTTCAGCGTCTCTAACGCGCTATCGCTCAGGCCCAATCGTTGGCCGAAGATTTCGCGATTGTGCTCGCCGAGTTGCGGCGCCGGCCGCGACGCTTCCGCGCGATGCGACGTCAGGCGCAGCGGCGTCCCCGGCAGGCGAATCTTGCCCAGCACAGGATCGTCGATCGTCTCGAAATAATTGCGCGCGCGCGTCTGCTCCCATTCGAGCACCTCGGCCACGCTCGGAATCGGCACGAGCGGAATCGCGCGCCGCTGCCCTTCGCGATAGAGCCACGAGCGTTCGCGGCCGAGAAAAAATGCCTCGACGATTTCGAGCAGCGCGTCGCTGTTGAGCATCCGGTTGAGCGCGGTGTTGAAGCGCGCATCCGACGCGAGCTCGCGCCGTCCCATCAGATCGCACAAGCCCTCGAACTGCTTGTCGGTCACGCAATGCAGCCCGGCGTAGCCGTCCGCGCATTTCAGCGTCACGATCAGGAACGGGCCGACCGCAAAGCGCTTGCCCGCGCGCCCGCGCACGATCCCGGTGGACTGAAACGTGACCGTCTCGTAGATCATCGTGGCGACGGTCGCCTCGAGAATCGAAACGTCGAGATGCTGGCCGTGGCCGAGACCCATGTCGCGCGCCGCAAGCGCCTGCATCGCGGCAATCGCTCCATAGAGCGCAGCCACGTATTGCGCGAGCGCGCCGGGAGGAGTGAGCGGCTCGCGATCCTTCTCGCCAACGGGAAAGGTCCATCCGCCCCGCGCAAACAGCACGAGGTCGTTGAGCCGGGCATCGCGCTCAAGTCCGTCCTGGCCGAAATTTGAAATTGAAACGATCGACAGCTTCGGAAATTTTGCGATCAGCTCGCCGGGCGCGAGGCCAAGCGCCGCAAGAGTGCCGGGCGCGAAGTTCTCGATCAGCAGATCGGCGCCGTCGAGCAAACTCGCTAAGACTTCGCGGCCGCGCTCATGCTTCAGGTTCAGCGTGACGCCACGCTTGTTGAGATTCAGAAACGCAAACAGGCCGCCGCGCTCCTCGTTAGCATTGCCCGCGCGATTCGGTCCCAGCTTGCGTCCGCCGTCGCCCCACGGCGGTTCGACCTTGATGACGTCGGCGCCCATGTCCGCCAGCAGCTTGGTGGCATATGGACCCGCAATGAAGTGAGTCAGATCGACGACGCGAACGTCGCTAAGCGCGCGGTATCTCATCGTCAGCGCGCCCCGCGATCGATAGCGCCAATCATTGCGCGGTAGTTCCGCTCGGCTATCGGCATGTGCACGATTTCGAACTTCATCCGGTCGGGCCCAAGAAAGTAGAACGCATAGTAACCGCCAGGACCGAACGGGAACTCGCCAGGCCCGTCGAGAATTTCCGCGCCGAGCGAGCGCACCAGCTCGAACAATTCATCGACCTGCTCGTGCCGCTGCACGTTGAACGCCACGTGATGCAGTCCCGGCTCGTACACCTCGAAGCGATGCTCCGCCAGCCCCGGTTTCGCCTGCCAGATGTTGACCGCGGTCCCGTTCGACTCGTTGATATTGAAGGTGAGGCGGCCGCCGGTGCGCGTGTCCTGGAAAATTCCGCCGACGGTGTAGCCGAGAAATTTCAGCATCGGCCCGAAAAACTTCATCGCCTCAGGCAGGTCGCTGACCGTGATCGACACGTGATTGATCGACCCGTGAAGATCGGGTTTCGGAATCGACAGCTCGGGTACCGTCATCGGTCGAATTCAGCGCATCGAGGCGCGCGCTGTCAAATGGATTCGCCGCCGCTGTACTTGCGCAGGCGGGTCGCGCAAACTGAAAAAATGAAAACCAGACAACTAGGAAGAAGCGGCTTGAACGTGTCGGCGATCGGGCTTGGATGCATGGGCATGTCGGATTTTTACGGCCCGCGCGACGACGCGCAGTCGATGGACACGCTGGAGCGCGCGCTCGAGCTGGGCGTCACCTTCTGGGACACCTCGGACGCGTACGGGCCGCATCGCAACGAGGAGCTGGTCGCCCGCGCGATCCGCGGGCGCCGCGACAAGTTCGTCATCGCGACCAAGTTCGGTATCGTACGCAGGCCGTCGGATCCGACTTTTCGTGAAATCAACAGCCGTCCCGAGTATGTCCGCAGCGCATGCGAGGCCAGTCTGAAGCGCCTCGGCATCGACACGATCGACCTTTACTACCAGCATCGCGTCGATCCCAACACTCCTATTGAAGACACGGTCGGCGCGATGGCGGCGCTGGTCAAGGAAGGCAAGGTGCGGTACCTCGGCCTGTCCGAAGCGGCGCCCGAGACAATTCGTCGCGCATGCAAGGTGCATCCGATCGCGGCGCTGCAGAACGAATACTCGCTGTGGAGCCGCGAGCCCGAGGATGGAACCTTGGCGACGTGCCGCGAGCTCGGCGTTGGACTGGTTGCGTACAGCCCGCTCGGCCGCGGATTTCTGACCGGCCAGATTCGCAAGTTCGACGACCTCGCGCCCGATGATTTCCGGCGTTTCTCACCGCGCTTTCAGGGCGAGAACTTCGACAATAATTTGCAGCTCGTCGCGCGAATCGAGGCGATCGCGAAGGACAAGCACTGCACGCCCGGCCAGCTCGCGCTCGCATGGGTGATGGCGCAAGGCGACGACATCGTGCCGATACCGGGTACGAAGCGGCGCAAGTATCTCGAAGAGAACGTCGCCGCGCTCGACGTGACGCTCAGCGCCGACGACCTCAAGCGCCTCGACGAGGTCTCGCCGAAAGACGTCGCGGCCGGCGGTAGATATCCCGCCGCGATGATGGGATCACTCAACCGCTAGCGTCGCCGTAGCTAAACCTTCGGCACTTGCATGCCCTTCTTCACCGCGGGCCGCGCGCCGACCGCCGCGAGCCATCGCGCGACGCTCGCACCTTCTCCGACGACGTCGGCCTTGGCCGCTTTGATCGCAGGGAAGCCGACCACCAGCCACGGGTAGGTCGCGATGTCGGCGATTGAATAGGCGCCCGCCATGTACTCGGTCTGCGCGAGCTGATCGTCGAGCACCTTGATCAGGCGCGCGCATTCGGTGACGTAGCGATCGATGGCGTAGGGGATTTTCTCGGGCGCGGCGTTGATAAAATGATTTGCCTGTCCGAGCATCGGGCCGATGTTCGCCATCTGCCAGAAAATCCATTCGAGCACTTTCGCGCGTCCGGGATCTTTCGCGGGAAACAGCTTGCCGACTTTTTCGGCCAGGTGCACGAGAATTGCGCCCGACTCGAAGATCGAGACGCCGGCGTCATGGTCGACGATCGCAGGAATCTTGCTGTTCGGACAAATCTTCACGAACTCGGGTTTGAACTGGTCGCGGTTGCCAATGTTGATCGGATGAACTGAATACTCGAGTCCGCACTCCTCGAGCATGATTGAAACTTTGCGGCCGTTAGGCGTGGTCCAGGTGTAAAGATTGATCATTGTAGGTTTCCTCTGCGGAGCGTGATTCTTCTTTGCTATCACGCCGCCGAATACCAGCCCACCAGACTTCGATTACACGAAGTAGAGAAGAGACCTTTCATAGCCCGAGTGCGTTCACAGGAGAGCTTTGCGTAACCTCGCGACAGTTCCAATTTTTTCGTGTTCCGCGCGAAGCGCTCCGTGTCATTCTGGTGCGAGGCGAAGAATCCCGGATTCGCCGACGCACCGAACCTTGGAGCAGCCGGCGTCGCGGCGGTCGATCCATGGTTGAGGGTGCAGTAGTTTGCGCCGAGAAAGATCCGGGGTTCTTCGCTGCGCTCAGAATGACACAAAAAAAGTGGCGGAATCCTGAATCGCGCGGGAGCGCTGTAATATGACCCTCACCTTCATCCTCTCCCTCACAGGGAGAGGAGACAGAACGGACCCGATGCAGTTCGCGAAGCTGTCGTTACAGGGAGAGGAAACAGAACGCTTGTCAGCGGGATGTGATGCGCGGTAACGATCACTCTACGCTCACCGCTCGCTCACCAGGAGAAATGCCATGCAAAGTGTTGCCGAAATTGAGGCCAGTCCCGAGGTGCAGGACCTTCGCAATCGGGTTTCCGGTTTTCTTACCGAGCTGATCTATCCCAACGAGAAAATTCTCGAGCGCGGCGGCGAGGAATCGTCGCGGACCATGAAATCTATTCAGGCGGAGGCGAAGAAGCGCGGGCTGTGGGCGCTCGGGCTGCCGAAGGATATTGGCGGCGGCGGACTCGAGTTCATGCCCTACGTTTTCGTCAACGAAATCGTCGGCCGCAGCGAGTATGCGATCGCCGGCCTCGGCACGCATTCGGCGCAGGACGCCACCATGCTGCACCTGTACGGAAATCCCGAGCAGAAAAAGCGCTGGCTGGCGCCGCTGGTCAACGGCGACATCTACCCGAGCTTCTCGATGACGGAACCGGAAGTCTCAGGCGCCGATCCAACAGGCTTGCGCACGCGTGCGGTGCAGGACGGCGACGAGTGGGTCATCAACGGCCACAAATGGTTCACCAGCGGCGCCAACGTCGCGGCGTTCTCGACCGTGATGTGCGTGACGGAGCCTGACGCGCCCGCGCACGAGCGCTTCAGCATGATCGTCGTGCCGACAGACACCAAGGGCTACCAGATCGTGCGCATCGTGCCCGTGATGGGCGAGACCTCGGGCGGCCATTGCGAGATCAAATACACCGACGTGCGCGTGCCGCTGACCAACCTGCTCGGCCCGCGCGGACAGGCGTTCAAGATTGCGCAGAAACGGCTCGGACCGGGCCGCATTTACCATTGCATGCGATGGCTGGGGCAGGCGCAGCGCGCGTTCGAGCTGATGATCGATCGGGCGATCAACCGCCAGGCGTTCGGCGGTCCGCTGTCCGACAAGCAGACGATTCAGAACTGGATCGCCGACTCCGCCGCCGAGATCCAGGCCGCGCGGCTGCTGACGCTCAACGCGGCCGCGAAGATCGACGCCGGCGACGAGGCGCGGGTCGAGATATCGCTGATTAAGTTCTTCGGCGCCAAGGTGCTGCACGACGTGATCGATCGCGCGATCCAGGTGCATGGCGCGATGGGTGTGTCGGAGGACACTCCGCTGGCGCGGATGTATCGACATGCGCGCTTCGCTCGCATCTACGACGGCCCCGACGAAGTGCATCGGATGGTGGTGTCGCGGCGAATCGTGAGCGAGTTCAAGAAGGGCCGCAAATGGGACTTCGGCCGCGGGATCACGAGGAACGGAAGGCAATAATCACCTGCGCGGTGGGCGGCAGGGGGTGACCCCTGCACCCAGTGAAAGAGAAGGGGCGAAATCCGCGCAGCGTGGCTTTCGCGAAGGTTGTTTGGGCGACCTAGTACCTAAAGGCGAATTGGTTTCTAGAGTGCGTTGACGCCGCGCTCGCCGGTGCGGATGCGCACTACCTCTTCCATCGGCATGACGAAGATCTTGCCGTCGCCGATTCTGCCGGTGCGCGCCGCACGCTCGATAGTCTCGACCACCTGCGCCGACAGCTCGTCCGACACGATTATCTCGAGCTTTACCTTGGGCAGGAAGTCCACCACGTACTCCGCCCCGCGGTACAGCTCGGTATGCCCCTTCTGACGGCCGAATCCCTTGACCTCGCTGACCGTGAGACCCTGCACACCGATACTCGACAGGGCCTCTTTGACCTCATCGAGCTTGAACGGTTTGATAATCGCCTCAACCTTCTTCATAAGTCTCCTCTCGGTCGCTCCTCAGACTGGCCGCGCGGGACATATGCCGGCCCCCGCCTCATCCACCACCAATAACCATTCTCTCAAGATAGAGCTGGTTCAAGCCCCTAAAATTCGCGCGCGTCAGGCATCCCCTGCCGCCTGCTCGTCCCCTACTTGCTGAAAAAGACCTCTCGCGCGTGATTGGTATCGCAATACTCGCGCACCTCGGCAATCTTGTCGCCGTCGAAGCGGATGTCGAAGTGGTAGCGATTGTTGTATTTCTTTCCATTGGCCGCGGTCGTATTCGATTCCGCCTGCACCGCGCAGCGGTCGCCTTCGCAAATGATGGTGTCGATCGTAATCCCCAGTCCGGTCGGCATCATCGTCTTGATCGACTTCACAAAGTTCTTGAACCCGTCGTGACCCTTCACCGGCCCCATACCTTCCATCCTGGTCATGACCTTCCATTCGAAGTCGTTGGCGATCATCGTGGCGAGCCGTGCCGGGTCGGGGTCTCTGAATTCAGTAAGGAAATCGGTGGCTAGTTCCTTTTTTTCCGCTGCTGTCATTGGCTTTCTCCTCGGAGGTTAGAAACAGATACCTATTCTATCTCGCGGGATTGCGCCAACATCCAGCGCAATCGACGCAAGCGCGATGCCAAGAGGCACCGGTTGTTGCGATTCGCATTGTCGCATCACATTTATTCCCATGCTTGCCTGTCTGGAGCTCCGCAGATGCCTAACGGGCGGGCGTCCGATTAATCGGCAGGCACTGGCTAAGTCGCGGCGCTACTGGTGCGCTTGGGCTGGAACTTCTGCTCCTCGCCGCGCGAAAGGCGCTGAATATTCTCGCGAAGGCGAAATAGCGCGAGCGCCGTCATCAGGATCGCGAGCAGTAAGTAGTGATGGGGCAAACTGAGGGCGGCGACCGTCGGCGGCAGTGCAATCGCCGCGGCGATCGACGCCAGCGACACGATTCGGCTGATAGCAACGACCACGGCGAACACCGCCAACGCGATCAGAATCGCCGTCGGCGAGATAACGAGCCAGATTCCCAGCGCGGCAGCGATTCCTTTGCCGCCATGAAAGCCCAGGAATACGGAGCAGATCGCGCCGATGAACGCAGCGAGCCCGACCCAAGCGATCGTAGCCGGTGAAAACCCTGCGGCGCGCGCCACGAACACCGGAATTGCACCCTTCAGCAGGTCGCCGGCGAAAGTGATGAGCGCAGCGCTCATGCCGCCCGCGCGCGCCACGTTGGTCATCCCGATATTGCCGGAGCCGACGGCGCGCGGGTCGAAGCCGCGCATCCGGCCGACGATCACGCCGGTAGGGATCGAGCCGACCAGGTACGCGCCAACAATCAGTAGTGCTTCAATCATCGTGGGCACCCCAAAGGCAAAGGCATCGCTTTTGAGTGAGCAATTAAGCGGAGAGGCTGAAGCAAAGTCCTAAACACAGCCGACTAGTTGAGGAACTTCACTGAAAAGAAAAAGAATCGGGGTGACTGGATTTGAACCAGCGACTCCTGCGTCCCGAACGCAGTGCTCTGGCCAGGCTGAGCTACACCCCGTCTCCGGTTGAGCGTGATCGGGAAGGTACAGACGAGTGGTTATATCATCAGAGGGGATAGCGCGCGAGTCCGGCGAAATGCTGCTCGAATCGCAGAACCCTCACCTAACCTCTCCCGTGAAATAACGGGCGAGGAATCGGACGGAGTTCCTAAATCTTCACGGGCGTGCGTGCGATCACGTCGCGCATCTCGCCTACGATCTTGGCGTAGTCGGGCTTGCCGAAGATCCCCGAGCCGGAGACGAACACGTTGGCGCCGGCCGCCTTCACGTCGGCGATATTGTCGAGCTTCACGCCGCCATCGATCTCGACGTCGATATTCAAGCCGCGCCGCTTCAGCTCGCGCCGAATATAGCGGAGCTTGTCGAGGGCGGCGGGGATAAATTCCTGGCCGCCGAAGCCCGGATGCACGCTCATTACGAGAATCATATCGAGATGCTCGGCGAAGGGCAGCACTTTGCCGGCATCGGTCTCGGGATTGATGCCGATCGACGCGCGCGCGCCGAGGTCGTGAATTCGTTTCGCCATCGCCGGGATATCGGGGCAGACCTCGCAATGCACCGAAATTGAATCGGCGCCCGCCTTCACGAATGCCTCCACGTAGCCGGCCGGCTCGGAGATCATCAGGTGCGCGTCGAGCGGCAGCCTGGTCACCTTGCGCACCGACTCGAGCACCGGGATTCCGATCGACAGGTTGGGCACGAAATGCCCGTCCATGACGTCGAAATGAATCATGTCGGCGCCGGCCTTTTCGACCGCGCGAATCTCGTCGCCGAGCCGCGCGAAGTCAGCGGAAAGAATCGAAGGCGCAATTTTGTCGGCGGGATCTTTGGGCGAGGAAGCCATGCGCAGAGATTAGCGGCAGCGTCATCTCGATGCGACTCGCGGCGCAGAATTGGGGAGCGGGCGCCAAGCTAAGAGGCGTGTCGCGCCTGAAGCTGTATTGCCTGATGGAGATCCCAATCGGCCTGCAGACGCATCCACAATTGCGGGGAAGTCTTCAGGAAGCGCCCCAACCGGAGAGCAGTATCTGCTGTGATGGCGCGCTTGCCGAGCACTATCTCGTTGAGGCGGTTGAGTGAAATGCCCAGGCGGCGCGCAGCTTCGACCTGTCTGATGCCTAGCGGCTTCAAGTATTCCTCGAGTAGGATCTCCCCGGGAGCGACCGCAGGACCCAGCCAATCAGGATTTCTAGTGATAGTCTTCGATGCAGACTTCGTAGGCATGTTCGTTCTCCCATCGGAAACGCAATCGCTGGGATTTATTTTTATTGCGTCGCAAAACCCTCACCTACTGGCCGCCTTGCGTCCAACCTTCTCTCCACGATGTGTAAACGATCAGTCCGATCACCCGTAAACGATCAGCCGGTCCATACACAGTGCAGGGAGAGGAGACGAGAGGCCGGGATTCTTCGCTTCGCTCTAGAATGACACAAAAACAAGATTACAGAAAAAAGAGCGACTCATTTACCTGAAACCCTTCTAACAGGGACGAAGTCCCGCATCTTTTCTTGATACCGGGTGCAGGGGTCACCCCTGCCCAGGGAGGTGTGGAACCCACGGCGGGTTCCACTAGAGTTCCCTATCTGCGAGTCATCCGCGCGGCGAAGAAGCCGTCTTGTCCGCCGAGGTCCGGGCGCGTCTTCATGAAGCCGCGCGCGTCGATCACGTCTTTCAACTCGCCTGCCGCTACACTGCGATCGATTTGGAAGTCAGCGTGGCTTGCGAGAAACTTATCGACGACGCCCTCGCCCTCTTCGGGCGCGATACTGCAAACGGAATACACTATCGTGCCGCCGTGACGCACGAGCGCCGCTGCGTTGTCGAGCATGCGCGATTGTATCGCAGCCATCCGCGCTGGATCGGTGGGTTTCAGCCGCCACTTGATCTCCGGATGCTCGCGCAGGGTGCCGAATCCGGTGCATGGCGCGTCGAGCAGTACGTAGTCGAAGCTCGCCGGCGCGAGCGGCGCGGCAGCGGCCAGGTCGGCGCACACATACTCGACATTGCGATGCCGCAGGCGGTGCGCCAGTTCGCGTGCGTTCCTGAGTCCACCGAGGTTGAGGTCCACTGCGATCACTCGTCCGCCCGCGCCGATCATCTCCGCCAGATGAGTCGCCTTGCCGCCCGGCGCCGCCGCACAATCCACGACCGTCGCACCTGCACGCGGAGCCAGCATCCGCGCCGCCATCTGCGAGGCTTCGGATTGCGCATGGAACAGACCCTCGCGATAGGCGCGCGACTCAAAATGTGGCGCGCCGCCGAGCACGAGCGTCTCGGGCGCGCGGCCGGGCGCGCCGGTTTCGAAGCCGTCGGCCTTGAGCTGCTCGATTATTTCCGCGCGCGAGCCGCGGGCGAGATTCAGCCTGATGACGTTGGGCGCGGCGTCGTTGTTCGCCGTCATCAGGCGCTCGGCATTCGCGACGCCGAACCAATCGACGAATCGCTCGACCATCCAGCGCGGATGCGAATACGCAACGGCGAGGAAAGTTTTTTCGTTGCGATCGCGCGGCGGCATCGGCGCCGTCTCGCGCGTCGCACGGCGCATCACGGCGTTGACGAAGCCCGACGCCTTGCGCGCTTCGGGAATCCGCTTGGCCATGCTGACCGCGGTATCCACCACGGCATGCTGCGGAATGCGGTCAAGAAATCGGAGCTGAAAAAGCCCCATCCGCATGATCGCAACGGCGGCCGGCTGAATCCCGTCGAGCTTGCGACCCGTCAGATGCGCCAGCTCGTAGTCGAGGCGCCCGCGCCACGCGAGCGTCCCCAGCACGAGCCGCGTGATCAGGCGGCGGTCGGCTGGCGCGAAGTCGGGCAAGCGTCCACCGAGCAGAACGTCGGCATACGCAGCTTCCTGATCGACGCGGTATAAAATCTCGACCGCGGCCATTCGCGACGCGAGGCCTTCGTCGCTGCGTGTCGCGACCCTCGCTTTCGCCGATTCTTCGCTCATTCGCCGAGCCGCGTTCCGGCTTGCACGCGTTTGCCGCGAACGAAATCAGCCGCCGAGATTCGCTTGCGCCCCGGGGCCTGCACCTCGACGAGTCTCAGTTGTCCGACTCCGCACTGGACGACAGGATTTGGCTTGACGCTCACGATCGTGCCGGGGTCGCATGGCGGGCGCGGCGGCCCGCCCCACTGAGATTCATCTTCGACTGCTGCGCGCCAGATGAGAACTTCGTCGCCGCCGATTCGCGTTCGCGCGACCGGCCACGGATCGTACGCGCGCGTCATCCGCTCGATTTGCGCCGCGCTCGCATTCCAGTCGATCACCGCGTCTTTCTTTTCGACTTGCGCCGTGTAAGTCGCGAGCACTTCGTCCTGCGGCGTCTCGACCAGCGCGCCGCGCGCGGCCAGGTCGATCGCTTCGAGCGTCGCGGATGCGCCCAGTTCCGCGAGCTTTTCCTTGAGCGTTCCTTGCGTGTCGTTCGCCTCGATCGGAATCTTCCGCTGGAAGTACATCGGGCCGGCGTCCATCCGCTCGACGATTCGCATGATCGTGACGCCAGTCTCGGTGTCGCCGGCCAGGATCGCGCCTTCGATCGGCGCGGCGCCGCGATGACGCGGCAACAGCGACGCGTGCACGTTGATCGGCGCGATGCGCGGAAGGTCGAGAATCGAGTTCGGAAGAATTCGGCCGTAAGCCGCCACCACCAGCAGGTCGGGTTCCAACGCTTTGAGTTCGCTCAAAAATTCCGGCGTGCGGATTTTGACCGGCTTCAGCGTCGCAATCCCACGACTCGCCGCCAATGCGCCGACTTCGCTCGGCTCCGTGCCTAGGCCGCGGCCGCGCGGCTGGTCGGGACGCGTCACAACTCCGACGACGCGGAAGTTGGCTCCCGAAGCAGTCGCCAGTCGCTCCAGGATATGCGCCGCCAGGGCCGGCGTGCCCATGAAAACGATCTTTAGTGGCTCGGCGATTTTAGATCCGTACGGTGGAGGGGCGCACGTCGTCAGCTTTGCCCTCCTTGATTAGCTTTTTCAGTTTGCGCTTGTAGAGCTCGCGCTTGATCCGGCTGATGCGATCGATAAAGAGCTTGCCGTCGAGATGATCGATCTCATGCTGCAGCGCCACCGCGAGCAGCTCGTCGGCTTCGATCTCGATCTCCTTCTCGTCGGGCGTCCACGCGCGCACCAGCACGTGCGCCGCGCGTTCGACGTCGGCCGTGTAATCGATCACCGACAGGCAGCCCTCTTCCCACAGGACTTTGCCTTCGGCCTCGACCACCTGCGGGTTGATCAATTTCAGAAGATGCTTGCCGGGCTGATCGTGATTGGTGTCGAGCACGATTATGCGCTTCGACTCTCCCACCTGCGGCGCCGCGAGGCCGACTCCCGGCGCGGCGTACATGGTCTGCACCATGCTGTCGATCAGTCCTTCGACGCTGCCGTTGATGTTCTTGACCGGAGCCGCCGGCGCCTTGAGGGTGTCGTCGGGAAATTTTCTGATTTTCAGGAGTGCCATCTGTATCCACAAATCTATCAAAGGGTAACGGGCGCAGCGAGTCCGAGTGGCGCTAGAAAAGATTCCACCGCACGAATGCATTCGGCGGGGCGCTCGATTTGCAGGAAATGCGTCGTGTCGGCGATCGCTTCGTACGGCAGCCCGAGCTCTTCGGCCATTGCGCGCCCAATCAGCGCCGGCGGCATTACTTCTTCCAGCGTCGGATCTCCGCACACGAGTTTCACCGGCACCGGGCAATGCGCCATCTGCGGCCATAAGTCCGGATTCGCGCCGCTGGAAAAAACGTGCGCCTCGTACTCGCGCGGACACGCGAGAATCCAGTCGCCGCTTGCGCGATCGTGCCGCAGTGTCGCGCGAGCCATCAGCTCGTATGCGTCAGGCACCCATCGCTTGAAGCGCCGGCTGAACTGCTTCGCGAGATCCATCGGATCGTTGTAGCGCTCGGGACGCCGCGCCGCGCGCGAGGCGAGCGACTCCTTGTCGGACTGCTGCATGTATTGAATAGGATGCCCCTCGCGCGGATAGACCGGCGGATCGAACAGCACCAGCGCGTCGAATCGCCGACCGTACTTGAGCGCATGCATGGCAGCCGTGACGCCCGACAGCGAATGAAAGAGACCGGCGGCCGGCTTCGCGCCAAGCTCGCGATTGATCGCGTGCCAGACGACTTCCATATCGGCGACGAAGTTCTGCCAGTTGTGCCCTTCGAAAGTGTGCAGCGGGTTGTGCCCATGATTGCGGAAGTCGAAGACGACCACCTCGTAGCGCTCGCGCAAGGGGCCCCAGAATGGAAAGTAACCGTCGATCGCGAGCCCGTTGCCGTGACTCAGGATCAATCGCGGCGCTCCGGGGAGACCGTGCTGGCGGACGTGGATGGTCGCGCCGTCGTGCATCTTCACGTCGAAGGCATGACGCGCGCGCGGCACATGATGCGTCGGTTGATGTTGGTTGTTCTCGTTCATTTCGCTCACAGCATTCTCACCGGATCGATATCTATCGCAAGGTATATGTCATCGCGCTCGGCCGACGGGCCGACTTCGGTGCGCATCGCGGCAATCGCGGCGCGCATCGGTTTCAGCTCGCGCGATTTTATCATCACCTGCCAGCGGTAGCGCTGCTTGATTCGCTCGATCGGCGCCGGCGCCGGTCCCAGCACGCGGATTCCCTCCGGCGTCGAATCCCGCGCCAGCGATTTCGCGACCGCCTCGGCCGCGCGCCTGACGATGTGCGGTTCGGCGCCCTCGATTCGCACCATCGCGAGGCGCGCAAACGGCGGGTACATCAGGTCGCGCCGCAATTGCAGCTCGCGGCGCATGAAGCGCGCGTAATCCTGATCCCTCGCAGCGCTGATGCTGTAATGGTTCGGCGCGAAGGTCTGAATGAGCACGCGGCCCGCGCGCTCACCGCGGCCCGCGCGTCCAGCAACCTGCGTCAGCAACTGGAAGGTGCGCTCGGCGGAACGGAAATCGGGCATGTTGAGCGCGAGGTCGGCATTCACCACCGCGGCCAGCGTGACGCCGGGAAAATCAAAACCCTTGGTGATCATCTGCGTGCCGACCAGGATATCGATCTCGCCCGCGCGAAGCTCGGCCAGCATCCGCGCGCGCGCACCGCGCAGTCGGCTGGTGTCGGAGTCCATTCTTTCGATGCGCGCCGCCGGCATCATCTCGGCCAGCGTCTGCGTGAGCCGCTCGGTGCCGAAGCCCTGGCCCTTGAGCCCGTAGCCTTTGCATTCGGGGCAGGTGTCGGGCGCCGCAATGTGATTGGCGCAGTAGTGGCAGCGGAGCGAGCGGTCGCGCATGTGAAACGTCATGCTGACGCTGCAGTTCGGGCACGCAATCACGTTGCCGCAGAGGTGGCATTGTAGAAAATTGTGAAAACCGCGGCGGTTGAGAAACACCATGCTCTGGCCGCCCGCCGCGAGATTTTCGCGCAGCGCGGCGACCAGCCTGGTCGAGAGCGGCACCGTGTCCTGCCCTTCAACCGCTTCAGACTTCGCTCCGCCCGGCCCCGATCCATTGGTAGATTTAGCCGCCGTGAGCTTGCGGGCCTCGGCAACTTCGCGCCGCATGTCGACGATTTCGACTGACGCCATCGCGCGATCGTTGACGCGGCGCAAAAGCCGCAGCAGCCGGTACCGTCCGCGACGCGCGTTTGCGTACGACTCGCTCGACGGCGTCGCCGAGCCGAGCACGACCGGGCATTTCGAAAAACCCGCGAGCGCGACCGCGAGATCGCGCGCGTGATAGCGAATCCCTTCCTCACTCTTATATGAAGCGTCATGTTCCTCGTCGACGACGATCAAGCCGACGTCGTGCATCGGCGCAAAGATCACCGAACGCGGCCCGATCATCACGCGCGCCTGCCCTCCCAGCGCCGCCATCCAGCTCGCCCATCGCTCGGTCACGCTCTGCGCGCTGTGCGCGATACCAACCAGCGAGCCGAACCGCGCGCGAAACGAGCGCACGATTTCATCGGCCAGCGCGATTTCGGGCACCATGATCAGAACGTTGCGGCCGGCTGCGAGCGCGCGCGCTGCAAGGTTCAGATAGATCTCGGTCTTGCCGCTCGCGGTGACGCCCCAGAGCAGAAAAGCCTCGTAGCGTTGATGATCGACGGCCGGCGCGATCGCATCGAGCGCGACTTGCTGCTCATCGGAGAGATGGAACTCGGATGCGCTGCCACCGTTGGCTGTGGCCGACGCCGCATCGATCGCAATCAACCCGCGACTCGCGAGACTCTTCAGCACAGCGCTCGCGCCCTCGATTTCAGTCTTGAGAGCTTCGACCCGTACGCCCGCGGAGCCCGCGTTGACGATCGCGTTCAACACTTCGCGCTGCTTTGATCCGCGAACACGCTCGACGCTTGCGCCCGCGACGACTCGCGCAACAGTGTCCGCGCTCTCGCGATGCCGCCCGCTGGTCGCATCGCGGCGCTCGAGGATACCGTCCGCGATGAAACGGGCGAGCGTCGCGCGCACTTCGCTCGGCGGGCCGAGTTTCTCCAGCTGACGCGTGGTCGCCGCACCCTTTGCGAGCGTCTCTATCACCGCGCGCTCGACTCGAGTGAACGCCGCGCGCGCCAGATCGTCGGGCGCAGTCGCGATTTTGTACGCAACTCTCGACTCGACCCGCGCGACCGCCGGAATCACGCTGCGATACGCGTCGGCAATGGATACCATGTAGTACGACGCGAGGAACTCCATCAGTTGCAGATGCGCGCGATCGAACAGCGGGCGCGGCTCGAGCACTTCGAGAATCGGCTTCAGCGGCGCAATCGAAAGTCGTTCGCCGATGGCGGTGACGACGCCCGTAACCTTGCGCGAGCGCAGCGGCGCGAGCACGCGATGCCCGGGCAGGATGAGCCCGTCGAGCGCGGGCGGGATCGAATACGTGAGCGTTTCGAATCCGCGCGTCGCCCCGACGATCACTATATTGGCTTGCATCCCGACTTCTCTGCGCTTGCAACTTACACCGCGCGCGAGCGGCCCGGCGAGCCGCCGCGGCGCCAAAACCCGATTCAACCTGTGGCAGGCCGCTTTCGCGGGCGCGTCCAATCCGGTTAAATCTGGTGCTGGAGGCCGCTCGAACCAGTTTCGCGCGGAAGTGTAACAAAACCGATGCTCCGATTTCTGACTGCCGGTGAATCGCACGGACCTGAGCTGGTCGCGACGGTCGAGGGCGTGCCCGCCGGTTTCGACATCGACATTGCCGCAATCAACGCCGATCTCGCGCGCCGGCAAAAAGGCTACGGCCGCGGGGGCAGGATGCTGATCGAGAAGGACGAGGTGCGTCCGGTTTCGGGCATCAGGTTCGGCAAATCGCTCGGCAGTCCGATCACCTTCATCATCGAGAATCGCGATTTCAAGAACTGGGTCAAGAAGATGTCCGCCGATCCTGCCGACCGCGGGGCGGCTGAAGTCGTCACGCGGGCGCGGCCCGGCCATGCGGACCTCGCGGGCGTGCTGAAATACAACCTCGAAGACATTCGCGACGTGCTCGAACGTGCGTCGGCGCGCGAGACCACGGCACGCGTGGCGATCGGCGGCCTGGCCAAGCAGATTCTCTTGCCGTTCGGAATCGACGTGCTCGGCTACGTCGCGAGCATCGGCGCCACCGAGGCACAGACCCATCCTGAGTTGAGCATCGCAGAGCTGCGCCGCATCACCGAAGCGTCGCAGGTGCGCGTGGCGGACCCGGATGCTGAAAGCAAAATAATCGCGGAAATCGACGCGTGCAAAAAAACCGGCGACACGCTCGGCGGTATCGTCGAGGTCGTCGCGACCGGATTGCCGGTCGGCCTCGGCAGTCACGTGCAATGGGATCGCAAACTCGACGGCCGCCTCGCGTTCGCGCTGCTCAGCCTGCAGGCCGCCAAGGGCGTCGAGCTCGGGCTGGGATTTACCGCGGGCCGGATTCGCGGGTCCGAACTGCACGACGAAATCGGCTACGACGCCGCGCACCATCGCTTCACGCGGCACTCGAATAATTCCGGCGGCACCGAGGGCGGCATGAGCACCGGCGAGCCGCTGCGAGTGCGCGTCGCGTTCAAACCGCTGTCGACGCTGATGCGTCCGCTGCGCTCGGTAGATATCAAAAGCAAGGCGGAAGCGGTCGGCGCGATCGAGCGTTCCGATGTATGTGCAATTCCGGCCGCGGCGGTCATTGCGGAGTCGGTGGTCGCGTTCGAACTCGCGGCCGCTTTTCTGGAAAAGTTCGGCGGCGATTCGCTGACCGAGATTACGCGCAACTTCAAAGGCTTCCTCGAGCAGGTGCGCGACTACTGAAAGCGCGCTTACCGCAGCTACCCGCGCTGCAACGCAGATGACGCCCAAACTGATCCTCACCGGCTTCATGGCCACCGGCAAAAGCGCGGCTGGTCCGATCGTCGCGCGCCGGCTGGGATGGGAATTCGCGGACGTCGACACGCTCATCGTCGCGCGCGCAGGAAAACCGATAGCGCAGATTTTCGCAGACCATGGCGAAGCGCATTTCCGCGGACTCGAGCGCGCGGTGATTGAGTTTCTGACGAGCGATCGAAGGCTATGCCCCAACTGCCACGGGCCTCATCCTGAAGTGATCTCGACTGGCGGTGGCGCATTGGTCGACGAGACGAATTGCGTGGCGCTCAAGCGCGTTGGCGTGATCGTATGCCTCACGGCGCGGCCCGAAGTGATCGCGGCGCGGGTCGAGCGATCGAAAACGAAGCGCCCCAAACTGACCGAGGGCGGCAAGCCCACTTTGGAGCGAGTCAAAGAGCTGATGCGTGAGCGGGCGGACGCCTATGCCCGCGCTGACGTTCAGATCGACGCCTCCGATCTCTCGATCGAGCAGCTTGCCGATCATGTGATCTCAGCCTTCGGCGTGCACGCCGCGCGGCGAGTGCTGCCATCGTAGCGATGCGTACCATCAGCGTAGAACTCGGGGCCGCATCGCACGACGCTCACGTCGGCGCCGGCATCCTGGATCGTCTCGGCGAACTTGCGCGCGGCGCGGGGTTGAAGCCCGGCCGCTGCGCCGTCGTGACGGACTCGACTGTCGAAAAACTTTATGCCGCGCGTGCTATAGACGCGCTTCGCCAGGCCGGTTTCGATCCCGCCATAATTTCGGTGCCGGCGGGGGAAGCTTCGAAGTCTGTTGCGACACTGGAACTGCTCTACGATCGCATGACGGAGGCGGGCCTGGACCGCGCCAGCACGATATTTGCGCTTGGCGGCGGCGTCGTTGGCGACCTGGCGGGATTTGCGGCGGCGACCTTTCTGCGCGGCGTGCCACTGGTGCAAGTGCCGACCACGGTCGTCGCGCAAGTGGACTCCGCGCTCGGCGGCAAGACCGCGATCAACCATCGTCACGCAAAAAATCTGATCGGAGCATTCTATCAGCCGCGATTGATCGTGGCCGACGTGACCACGCTCGCGACGCTGCCCGATCGCGAGTTTCGCGAAGGGCTGGCCGAGGTCATTAAGTACGGCGCGATCATGGACGCGGCGATGATCGTTGACCTCGAGCGCGACCTCGATGCGATCCTTGCGCGCCGCCCCGACCTGCTCGAGCCAGTCGTCGCGCGATCGCTTATCCACAAGGCCGCGGTGGTCAGCGCCGACGAGCGTGAAGGCGCGCTCCGCAAATCGCTGAACTTCGGTCACACGATCGGCCACGCGATCGAAGCGAGCGCCGGCTACGGCAACTACTTTCACGGCGAGGCGGTCGCGATCGGGATGGTCGCGGCGTCCCGGCTGTCCAGTAAATACGCCGGTTTCTCCGCCGATGAGGCGTCGCGCCTGCTGCGCCTGATAGAGCGCGCCGGCTTGCCGACCGCGATGCCGCCCGGATGGGATAGCGAGGATTTCCTGCGCGCGCTTGGCCTCGACAAGAAACGCGTCGCGGGCGCCGTCGAATTCATCCTGCTCGACCGCCTGGGTCACTCGTTGACAAAAAGTCTCTCAATTGACAACATTGTGTCACCGTTACGTTGAAAAGCGCCGATAGCGTGACCTTTAGTGTTCTTCGCGTGACAAAATGTCACGAAAAAAACACTTGAATACTTGGCTTCTCTATGATGAGTTTAGTATGTACTGAGTGGCGTACGCCGGGCTTGCTCAACCCGTACATACTCAAGGGTCGGGACGACGGGTAAATGCGCGTAACGCAGGGGTGAGAGATATGGATCGATTCGATGAGATGAAAAGCAGGGTCCTGACAGTGCAAGAGGTATCGAGCTACCTTCGGGTGCATCCCTCCACGATTTACAGGATGCTGAAGAAGAACCAGCTGCCCGCATTCCGTGTCGGCAGCGACTGGCGCTTTACGGTCGAGGCAATCGACAAGTGGCGCGCCACGGTCGAACTGTCCGCACCGGCCCAGGCGAGCGATAGCGACTGAGTTCGAGGGGGACGGCTCGCCGGCCGGACGAAAATCAAGGCGTCGGTGCGTTAGTTCTGGAAGTACCGGCGCGGATTTTCCACCAGCATCGCGCGGATCTTTGCCTCTCCTACACCCGCTCGCTTGAGCGCCGGCACGATGTTCTTGAACACGTGCGTCGGCGTCCAGTTGGCTACCAGCTTGGCGGTCTCCGGTGTCATATCGAGGCCGCGTCCGAGCCAGCATGCGACGGTGTCGTGGGAGAGCACGAGCTGGCTTTCGTAGCCGACGCCGATCAGTCCGATCAGCGCTGCCAGCCGCAGCTTGTCGGGATGCACGAAATCCAGCCCGAAGCGGTCGAATCCGAGGATACATCCGCGGTCGAGCATCGCCGCATGATAGCTGAGGTCAGACGACCCGCAGCTATGACCGATGATGACGCGGCTCAGGTCTGCCCCCTCTGACGCGAAGATTTCGAGCTGCTCGCGCCCCATCGTGCCGTCCTCGGTATGCGTCGTGATCGGCGCGCCGGTCGCCTTATGCGCGCGCGCAGCAGCCCGCAGGCACATATCCTCGTACTTCGTGACCTGCCCCTTGCCGGTCGCGCACTTGATGATGCCGGCTTTGATGCCGGTGTCGCCGACGCCCTTGTTGATCTCGCTGATATAGACCGACGCGATGTCGTCGACGCTCCGCTGCTTGAAGTACGCGGTGTTGCCCAGGTCTTCCTTGTAAAGTCCGGTCGCGCAGATTATTCGCACGCCCGACGCCGAAGCCGCCTCCGCCATGAAGTTCACGTCGCGGCCGATATCCATCGGGCACGGATCGACAAACGTCTCGAGGCCGAGGTCGCGCACCTCCTTGAGCCGCTCGACGCAGTTCCTGAGCGCCGCCTTGCGCTCGAATTTCGGCGCGGCGCAGTCGAGCTCCCAGCCGGCCCAGCCGATCAGCAGATGCTCGTGCATGAGCGTCGTGCCGAGCTGCTCCGGACTCACGGTGCCAGTGACGGTGTTGATTTCTTTCATGGCGACGCGCTCCCCGCCCGGCGGATTTCACGCCCGGCGTCGATCGAGACTTCGATTTGCGAAACTAGACCGGTCGCCGCGCTGTCGTCAAATGCGCCGGTCCACGGTTCTACTATCTAGCTGGGAGGATTCGGCTTGGGCTCGTCGTCGCTACCGAAGAACGACGCGAGAATGATCAGCGCAACGCCAATCGAGATCGCACTGTCGGCAACGTTGAAGATCGGATAATTCAGGTCGTAGTAGTGCGCGCGCATGAAGTCGATCACGCGGCCGCGAATTGCGCGATCGATCATGTTCCCCATCGCGCCGCCCAGCACCAGCGCCCACGCGACCGAGTAAATCGTCAACCGCTCCGCGCGCACTATCAGCACGGTCAGCACGATGATCATGGCGGCCGCCATCGATAGCAGGAACGCTTTGCGAATCCACGCGGGCGCGTCGGCCAGCATGCTGAACGCGGCGCCGGGGTTCAGCGTGTAGGTGATGTCGAGGTAGTTCGGGATGATCGCGATGCTTTCGTACAGCGCCATGTGCGCCTGCACGAACAGCTTGGTGGCCTGGTCGAGGACGACGACCGGCAGCGTGACCGCAACGAACAAAAACAGATACGGCTTGCGCGGCGGGGATCCGGCCAGTTCTTTCCCCTTGCCGCCGACGGCGAGAACGTTGGCAAGAGGCTTGGCGCTTGATCCGTCCGCCAATGGCTACGCTCCCACCACCGCGCGGCAACGCGCGTCCAGGGTCTCGCCGCTGCCGTCGTCGAAGTACTTCCAGCATCGCGCGCATTTCGCACCGGACGCGTGCCGGCCGACCAGCGTGATTGCGGGATTTGCAGCGGCGCGCGCAAAGCTGCCGTTGCCGTCGAGGGCGAAATCCTCGCGCCCGTTCGCCTGCCGCCTGACGTCGGCTGCTTGCGACTCGTCGAGCAAAGCTACGTCCGAGACGATAAACAAATCTTTCAGCTCTTCGCGATAACGCTTGAGCGTCTCTGCCAGACCGCTCTCGGAGCCACCGTCAGCGCGGAGGCTGATTGAGGCATCGAGCGGCGCGCCGATTGTCCCCGACTTGCGCATCGCTTCGAGCAGCTTGAGTGCCTCGTCGCGAACCTTGAGCAGCCGTTCCCAGCGCGCCTCCAGCTCTTCGTCTCGCCACGACGGATTCGCCGGATGCATCGTCGTCAGATGCACGCTCGCAAGCCGCGCGCCCGGCAGATAGCCGTAGACTTCCTCGGCCGTGAACGGGATCAGCGGCGCCAGCATCCTGACCAGCGCGTC
>JBEKLS010000040.1:0-30106 GCA_050010075.1 Binatus sp. (SeqCode)
ACGACGTACTCTTCCATGTAACCGTAGCCGGCGAGGACATGGACGGCTTCCTGACAGACATACGACGACATCTCCGCAACGTAAAGCTTGCCGACGCTGGCGTCAGCGACCGAGACGTCGAGGCGCCTTCCGGCCCAGATGTCGCCGTAGACTATCTGGCGGCAATTCGAGAGCGCGGTGTACATCCGCGCGAGCCGGCGCTGGACGAGCTGATACTGACCAATCGCCCGGCCACCCTGGTTACGGTCGCGGGCATACTGCAGCGCGATGTCGAACGCGCGCTCCATGATGCCGTAGGAGATCGCCGTCAGCCCGATGCGCTCTCTCGACAGTCGCTCTTTGACGTTCGCCTTCTCCGCGCCTCCGCCAAGGATGCGGTCGGCAGGTATGCGGCAGTCGTTGAGGAACACCTCGCCAGTTGGGCTCGAGCGGAAGCCCATCTTGTGAAACGGCTTGCCGGTCTCGAGGCCTGGATCGTCCCGCTGGCAAATAAACGCCTCGGCGCGCTCCGACCCGTTCTCGCGAACCTTCGCGTAGACGACGAAGGTGTCGGCGTAGGGCGCATTGGTTATAAAGGTCTTCGAACCCCTAAGCCGCCAGTGATCGCCGTCTCGGACCGCTGTCGTCTGCATGTCGCGGATCGCGGCCGATCCAGCCTGCGGCTCGGTTAGCGCCCAGGCTCCGATCTTTTCGAAGCGCAGGATCGGGCCCGCGAAGCACCTCTTCTGCTCCGGCGTTCCCTTGGACAGGATGTTGCCGGCGCAGAGTCCGAGACTCGCGCCGTGGCTAAGCGACATGCCGGCGCAGACGCGCGACATCTCGACCGAAAGGATCCGCGGCACGAAGAACTTGAGCATCTCCTCGGGCGGCGAATCCTTCATCATCTGCGTGAGATCGCCGTCGGCGCCCAACCCGAGCGCCCGTGCCATCTTTCGGATCGGATCGTAGGGCAGGAGCCGCTCCGCCTCCATCTCTGCGACCAGCGGCTCAATCTCGTGCTCGAGGTACTCGCGGATTGTCGACCGGATCGCTTGCTGAGTTTCCGTGAAGCCGAGGTTATTCATAACTTGCACCTCATCGGCCCTTGAAAATGGGCTTTCGCTTTTCAATAAACGCGCGGGGCCCTTCCCTGGCGTCTTCGGAACGAAGTACGGTCTTCACGACCTCGTCCTCGATCGCGAAGGCGTCATCGAACGGAAGCCCGGAGCTCCGCACCACCGACTCTTTGATCTTCTGCACCGCTAATGGAGCATTCTCGGCGATTTCTTCGGCGATCGCATAGGCGGTGTCCAGTAGCTTCTCGCGCGGGACGATCTCATTCACCAAGCCGGACGCGAGCGCCTTCTCAGCCGAGATCGGCGAGCCCGTGAGGAGGATCCGCATGGCCACGACGTAAGGGATCTGTCGCGCCAGGCGAACGGTCGAGCCACCACCCGGGATGATGCCCCGTTTCGGCTCGGATAGACCGAACGTCGCCTCGGGCGTGGCGATGCGGATATCGGTGGCCTGGAGCAGCTCCATACCGCCGGCCAGGGCGAAGCCGTTAACCGCTGCGATTATCGGCTTCCAGAGCTCGAAGCGCCGGAGGAACGCCGTCTGGAAGATCGAGCGGTCGCCAACGAGCGTGCGATCGAACTCGTCCTCCGGCAGTCGCGCCTTGCTGAGCAGTGGGATCAGCCGCCCGAGATCAGCACCCGCGCAAAACGCGTCTCCGACGCCAGTCAGTATCGCGACGCGGAGCTCAGCGTCGTCGCGAAGCCGCTTCCAGGCCTCCGCGAGACGGACGACAATTTCGGGCGTCACCGCGTTCTTCTTATCGGGACGGTTGAACGTGATCTGCAAGATCGCGCCTCGGCGCTCCACGAGAAGATCGGACATCAGGCGCTCCGCGATTCCTTTGAACGAGGGCCGAAGAAGGGCACACGGGTGCCTTCCCCGACGGTTTCGAAGACCACTTCCACCGGAAGCTCGAGTTCGAGCGCCCTCAGCTCAAGACCTCTGAGGCCGCTCACTATGCGCACGCCCTCGTCCATCTCGACGATGATGATCGCGTACGGAACGGGCTCGGGAAAGTCGCGCAAGAGCGGCTGATGGGTGATCGTCCAGGAGTGAACGCGGCCACGCCCGGCGGACAATTCCCAGGTCCATCGATCCGAACCGCACTCTGCGCAGGCGAAACGCGGAAGGTGCCGCCAGGTGCTGCACTCTGAGCAACGTTGGAAACGGAGCTCGCCCCGATTGCAGTGCTCCCAGAACTCCGCGACGAGCGAGTCAGTGGGCGACGGCACGGGTCTCTTCGACACACGTTCTTCACTCATGAGTTTCTCCCAAGCACGGCGCAGGAGCCGTCGCCGAGATCGCCGTAGCCCGTGACGACCGCGAGCTCTGCTTCGGCGACCTGACGTCTTGCGATCTGGCCGCGAAGCTGTCGGACGACCTCGACGACGTTGTTGAGGCCCCACACATGCGCTTCGGAGAGGAGTCCCCCGTTCGTGTTGATCGGCATGTCGCCGCCGAGCTCGATCCGCCCGCCGCGCACCCAGTCCTTGGCCTCTCCACGCCCGCAGAGGCCGAGCGCTTCGATCTGCCAGAGGACAGTCCACGTGAAGCAGTCGTAGAGGCCCAGAAGATCAGCGTCAGCGGCTCTGACGCCGGCTTCTCCAAGGGCGCGCGGTGCAGCATCGTGGAGACCAATGCGCAGCAGGTCCTTGCGCGAAGGGATGTCGTCGGCCGGATACGGGTGTCCTTCCGCCGCGCCGAGGATCGTCACGGGAGCCTGGCGCATGTCTCGCGCGCGCTCGAGGGACGCCACGATCACCGCGGCGGCGCCGTCGGTCTCCAGGCAGCAATCGAAGAGGCGCATCGGTTCGGTGACCCAGCGCGAAGCCAGATACTCTTCCATCGAGAGCGGCTTCTCGCGCATGACGGCGTTTGGGTTCATTCCGGCGTGCTTGCGCATGGCGACGGCGACCGCGCCCGGCGCCTCGGGTGGAACGTCGTGGAGACGCTGGTAGCGGGTTGCGATCCACGAATAAACTTGCGCCGGCAGCACGGCGCCATACGGTCTGTAGAAGTCGCGAAACGCCCGCGCCGTTGCCGCGAACTCCGGAGGTCGTACGCGCGTCACCCCGGGCTTCGGGCGCATCGCCGTGTAACCGTTCCAGCCGACGACGACGAGGACCGCGGACGCTATCCCCTCGCTCACTGCTCGTGCGGCGTGCCCGATCGCCGCGACGGGCGACGCGCCGCCCATCTGCACCGTGACCGCGTGGCGCAGATTCACGACGCCTAGCGTGGCAGCCAGCTCTTCCGCAGTGATGTAAATCGGTGGCGGCAGGATGCCGTCAAGATCGCGCCCACGCAGCCCCGCGTCAGCGAGTGCGTTCCGCGCGGCGCGGATCATCATTTCGTTCGGCGTCGAGTCGGCCCCGCGAACGTATTCCGTCTCGCCGATGCCAACGATTGCGGCTCGAAGCGGCATCAGGAGCGGACCCGTCGGAGGAGCTCGTGGTCTTGACCGTAGATGTTGCGGCGCATGCCGCTTGATTACGCAAAGGCTGAGCCAAACCGAGCCGGCCCTTTCTCTAGCTAAAAGGGCACGGCTGGTTCCAAGACCAAGTCACCTCCGACTCGCGAGTCGTAGCGTGGCTGCCGCTAGAAGTCGGAAAACAACTCCCGCCAAGCCACTACATCCGCACTTCTCGTGGCGTCTGGGGTGGCCCCCGTCTTGCTTTAGATCCCGACCGACTCCGAGCGGCGTTACTCAGGCAAGGAGCAAGCAGACGATGAGCACGACATATCAAACGATTCGTTACGAGCTTCACCCGCCGATAGTCGAGATCGTCTTAGACCGGCCGGAGGACAACAACACGTTTACGTCCGAGCTGCTGTCCGAGTTCGCGGACGCAACACGTCGGCTCGTCACAGAGGACGGCATCCGCGTGGTTGTTCTGCGCGGCGAGGGGAAGAATTTCAGTTTCGGCGCCAACGTCGACATGTTCATCGAAGCCGGCAAGGCAAATCGCCCACGACTAATGCGCGACCTTGTCACACGCTTCCACAATGCGATGACCCAGCTCTCGCGGATCGACATCCCGGTCCTTGGTGTTGCTCAAGGCATGGCGATCGGCGGTGGTGTCGCGCTCCTCGCCGCTTGCGACGTGCTGCTCGCAGCCGAGAGCACGAAGTTTCGTGTTGCCTGGACTGGCATCGGCCTGTCGATGGACGGCGGCTCGTCCTCATTTCTGCCTCGCATCATCGGCTCGCGCCGGACGCTCGAGCTTCTGTACATGAACCGGATATTCACGGCGGCGGAGGCACAAGCCTGGGGTTTCGTGAACTGGGTTGTAGCTGACGCGGAGCTTGCGCAGCGAACGGCCGATATCGCCAATGAACTCGCGAACGCGCCGACGCTTGCTCTCGGTGCCTGCAAGCGTCTCGTTTTTGATGGTGTCGGTCGGCCGTTTGAGGCGCAGCTTGAGGACGAGGCGGTCGCGATCGTTCGCGTCGCCGGGTCTGATGATGTTGACGAGGGCTGTCGCGCCTTCCGCGAGAAACGGCGCGCACGGTTTAAAGGGTGTTAGTCATGAAGATCTCGGCCGAGCAGGGGCTCGAAGTGGATGAGCGATCGTCTGTGCGAAGATCAGCATGAAAACGTCCTCGTACTATGCGACGCTCCGGTCGTGGCCCTTCCAGTAGGGAGCGCGAAGCTCGCTCTTCAAGATCTTGCCAGAGGGGTTCCGCGGCAGCGCGTCGGCGAAGTCGATCGATTTGGGGATCTTGTAACCGGCGAGACGCCCGCGCAGGCGGTCGAGGATCGCCAACGCGTCGCGTTCCACGCCCGGCTTCGGGACCACGATCGCCTTCACCACCTCACCCCATTTCGGATCCGGAACTCCGATCACTGCAACCTCCGCGACCGCCGATTCGGTGGATATGACTGCCTCGACCTCGGCCGTGTAGATGTTCTCGCCGCCGCTCACGATCATGTCCTTCAGCCGGTCGACGATCGTGAGGTATCCCTCCTCGTCGCGAAAGGCGGCGTCGCCGGTGCGGTACCAACCGTGAACGATCGCTTCCGCGGTCGCCTCCGGAAGGTTCCAGTATCCGTTCATCAAGAAGGGCGCGCGGACCTGGATCTCGCCTACCTCGCCCGCAGGAAGCTCTCTCCCGTCGCTTCCGATGATGCGAACCTCGACGCCCGGGATTGGTCGACCGCAGGATCGCAAGCGTTCAGGGCGCGCGCCGCGGTGATCCTCCGGGCCAAGACAAGTGACCTCGCCAACCGTCTCGGTCGCACCATAGTACTGGAGGAAATCGCACCGAAAGACAGACTGTGCGCGTTTGAGGAGCGCGGCCGAGATCGGCGAGCCCGCGTAGGTGATGACTCGCAGCGAAGAAAAGTCCGTTTCGGCACAACCTCGATGCTCGAGGAGCAAGCTCAAGTACGCCGGGGCTACGATCAGGTGCGTCACTCGCTCGACCGACATAAGCCGCAGAGTCTCGCCCGCATCCGCCGCGGGAAGGACCACGCAGCGTGCTCCACCGAAGAGCGCCGTCAGCGCGAGCCCCGTGCCCAACATGTGGAAAACGGGCATGACGATGAGGCACGAGTCACCGGCGCCGACCGTCGCCCATGGGCCGAGTTCCCGCTCCGCGCGTCTCAGCGGGGCGAAGGCCTTCTGAGGAATCTCGACTCCCTTCGGTCGTCCAGTCGTGCCGCTACTGTACATCTGAAGAACGGCATCGGCGGGTTCGATCCGAAGGCGCGGATCCTCGGTTCGTTGGGCGTCACGCCAAACTGCGTAATCTCCGCCCGCCCCGCCGGGACCGAGCACGACGACGCGCTTGAGCGCTATGAGCCGATCGCGCATCGATTCGACCATCGGCGCGAACTCCGGATCGACGAAGAGGATTCTCGAGCCGCTGTCAGCAAGAACGTACTCGACCTCTGGCGGTGCCAGACGCCAGTTGACGGCCACCGTTGCAACCCGTGCCTTGGCTCCGCCAAAGAGGATCTCGAAGTAGGAGTCGGAGTTCTTACCGAGATACGCGATCCTGTCCGCAGGACCGCATTCGGCGGCTAAAATCCCGTTGGCGACGCGAGAGGACCGCTCGTCGAGCTCACGGTACGTGGTCGAGCGCCCCTGGCAGAAGATCGCGACATCCATCGGTGCGGCTTGCGCTCGAAGGCGCGCAACGTCGGCGAGAGTCTCGGGGATAGCCGTCATCGCTTCACCACCTCGATCCTGTTCTTCAACGTCCCTGGAACTGTGGAGGTCTTCGTTCGAGAAACGCCCGCATCCCTTCGACGCGATCCTCGGTCTGGAAGAGGAACGCCATCGCCAGGCGCTCGGCCTCGATACCGGCGCGAAGTGTCGCGTGGCGCGCGCCATGGACGAGGAGCTTGGCGGACCGAATCGCGAGCGGCGGAAGCTCCCCCAGACGCTTCGCCAGCGCGAGCGCTGCGTCGAGCGCCGATCCCTCGTCGACCACCTCGTCGACGAGCCCGTAGCCGAGTGCGACCTCCGCCGACATCGGTTCACCGAGAAAAAGCATGCGCTTGGCGATTCCGGTGGGCAGCATTTGCGACAGGCGCTGCGTACCGCCGGCGCCCGGCACTACACCGATCTTGATCTCCGGAACGCCGACTGTCGACGCCCGCGTCGCGATGCGGAAGTCGCAGCACAGAGCGAGCTCGAGGCCGCCGCCGTATGCGTAGCCATGAATCGCCGCGATCGTCGGCAGCGGAAGATCCTCGATCGCGTTGAACGTCTTCTGAATGCGCTCGATATGGTCCAGGGGTCCCACGGTCGAATCGTAGCCGACCAGTTCCGAGATGTCGGCGCCGGCGGCGAATGCTGCGCCGCGGCCGTGAAATACGATTGCGCGCACTTGCGCATCTGCGGCGATTGCAGCCGTGGCCTGCCGAAGATCTTCCACCATCTGACGATTGATGGCATTTCGCTTCTCCGGGCGTGCGAGCTCGACCCGGCCGATACGGCCGTCGATGGTCGCGACCAAAGTCTCAAACGTTGCAACGGTCGTCATGAAACCTCCTTCCGACGCTTTGGGTGGACAAGTTTCGTCGCATGCAAGCGTGAACCGGTTTCGCTCGTTTCCCCTTCGCCGAACACGACGCTTCGATAGGCTCCAGGGGTGACGCCGACCGCGCGATGGAATGCGCGATTGAACGCCGCCTCTGATTCGTAACCGACAGAGGAGGCAATCTCGCCGATCGTTTGTCGCCCTCCGGTAATCGCGGTCGCGGCTCGGCGCATACGAAGTTCGAGGAGGAACCGCTTCGGCGGCTGGCCGAACACCGCACGGAACCGGTCCTCGAGCGCCGATCGGCTGAGTCCGGCGATGCGGCACATCGCCTCCACCGTCCAGCGGTTGCCCGGCACCGAATGCAGGCTCGCAGCGACGCGAGAGACAAGCGGGTCGGCGAGTCCGGAGACCCACGCCGGAACGTCTCCGCCGCTCATACTATCCGTCGAAAAGCGGAGCAGCTCGACCACCAGCACCTCCGACAACCGTCGCAGCACCGAGGGCGATCCGAGCGCGCGCGGCTCGGTGACGATCTCGAGCTCGGCGAGATCGAGGATGCGGAGCAGACGCTGGCTGTGAATCGATCCATCGGCCTTAACATAAAAGACCGAAGGAAAGAGAGAGATAAGCGGCTCGACCCCATGCGGCACCCAGCCGACGAGGAGGCTCGTCGCGTCGTCGGATTCCGCCACACCCGCGGGACGAAATTCGAAGCTCTGCGGCTTCTTCGGAATCGATGTGCTCCGCGAATCGCGGAACGCGTGCGGCAGGTCATTGGTGATACCGACGATGTCGTCGCGCTCGAGGCGAGTCGCCTGCGCCGCTCCGCGAAGCGACTCGAAAGCACAAGACCCGCGCCGGACACGGTAGATCCAGTGCCGCCGCGTCGCTTCGATCCTTGCCGCCCAAGGCGGATGGAGATCCGCGATCGCGTACGCCGCGTGATCCATCCGGATATACGGAAAGATGTCGGGAGCGTTGGCCGGCATGTTCTAAGAATGAGCAATGGGCGTGCCGGGGCATAGAGCGTGCGATTCGCGGCTACCGTGAACAGTCCCGATCCGTTTTCGACTTTCGCTCCCACGGCGAACCGCTATCGAATCGCCTCGGAGCCGAGAGTCAACTCGGCTGCGGGTCAGACGCGAGCGGTGCGGACGTCGCCGATTTCTGTTCGAACCAGTCGGGCCAACCAGCCTTGCGGTTCGCTTCCCGCGCGATCGTACGTTCTCCAGGTGTAGCATGGTCGAAGTCCCAGTGGCGTAAGCGCGGCCACAGGATCGACCGGTACCAGAGCGGCGGAATCAGCGCTGCCAGAAAGCAAAGAAAAGCGTTTGGCATTCTCGGCCCGTCCGCGTCGGGCTTCATTTTGTAGTAGGGCACGTAGGCGTCGAGGTGGTGCTGACAGTGGTTCGTGATCTCAAGCGCTGCGACGCGTGTGATCGTCCCCAGGTGGTTCCAAACGTGCCGGTTCGCGACTGGCTCTCCGGGCACTCGGATCAAGCCGGCGTGCTGCAGATAGTTGAACGCCTCGACCCAGAGGCGCGCGATTAGCGTCGAGGCAAAGCCAGCACCAAGCCCGGCGATGCCACCGACCGCGAAGAGCACCACCAGGAAACTGAGGTAGGCGACGATCGCCTTGGTGAATCGCCCCTGCCAGGACCACACGGAGAGGCCACGCTTGGCGAGCGCGACCTTCTCAAGCTTGTAGATCTCGCGATAGTTCTCGGGGATCGTTCGCTTGACGAAGGAGTACATGCTCTCGCCGCGCCGCGGGGTATCCGCATCTTGCGGCGTGCCCACGTAGTTGTGGTGGCTCATCATGTGCGCCACGCTGCGAGTGCAGTCCATGTACGGAAACTGAGTATAAGTTCCCAGCGCGTACTTCCACGGCGAGCGCTTGTGATAGAGTTCGTGAGCGGCAGGAACGACCGGTACCAGGGCCAGCCAGGCGCCGCTCGCGACAATGCCGAGAAGCTCGAGGGTGCCAAGCCCTCCTTGCCCGACTTTCCACGCCAGCACTATCAGGGTGACCGGCCCGAGGAGTGCACAGAGCACGACCGGGATGTCCATGATCGCATCGCTCGTTGGCGTCTTCCTCTCGCGCAGATCATCGCCGAGGATCGGGTCAACCAAAGCGAAAAGTGGAAGCTGCGCGACGCCAGCCCACACCCAGGGACCGCCCACGATGATGCCGCCGATGCCGATGAGCTGGCACAGAACCGGGAAATAGTAGCGAAGCACGTCCATGGCTCTTTTCCTCTTGCGTCCTACCGTCTCAGCCAGATTAGGCTCTGAGACATCCACCCGTCATTGACCATTTGTCCGTACCTATTGCTCGTTTTTCAGTTTTTCACTTTTTCAGCGGCGGAACCTGGCGAACTCCGGCTTTCGCTTCTCGAGGAACGCGTTCTTACCCTCCAGTGCCTCCTCGGTTCCGTAGTAGAGCGCGAGCCCGCGCAGCGCCACCGCGCCGATGCCCCGAATCTCCTCGCTCGGTGCATTGAACGAGACCTTGGCGAGCGTTATTGCGGTCGGGCTCATGCCCGCGATTTTCTTAGCCCATGCGCGCGCCTCGTTCATCAGGTCGGCGGCCGGAACCACCTTGTTCACGAGACCCATCTGACGGCAATCCTCGGCCGTGTACTGCTCGCAGAGATACCACATCTCGCGAGCCTTCTTTTCGCCGACGATGCGGGCCAGGTACATCGTGCCAAAGCCAGGATCGACGCTGCCGACCTTCGGGCCTACCTGGCCGAACTTTGCGCTGTCGGCGGCGATCGTGAGATCGCATATGACATGGAGCACGTGGCCCCCGCCGATCGCATAGCCGTTCACGGCGGCAATCACCGGCTTCGGAATGTCACGAATTACCGAGTGAAGATCCTCGATGTCCAGCCCAAGGTCGGAGCGCGAGGGCTTGCCCTTGTAACCGCCTTCTTCGCGAGTCGTCTGATCGCCCCCTACGCAAAATGCCTTCTCGCCCGCGCCTGTCAGGATCACGCAGCCGACGCCACGATCGCGCCATGCTTCGTGAAACGCCTGGACCAGTTCGTCGACCGTTTGGCTCCGGAACGAATTCAGCTGCTTGGGCCGGTTGATGGTGATGGTAGCGACGCCGTCGGCCGCCTCATACAGAACGTCTTCGAATTCCATGTCGGCTCTCCTTTCCCTGTCACTTTAATCGTCAGCGCACCACTCACCGAGGGTTCCTCGACTTTTCGCTGCAAAGAGCGGACCAACCGGCTCCCTCGTAAAGAGCGCGACCCAACGATTGCGTCGCGAGTCGGGGCCGCTTCGCGAGTCGAGAATGAATCGGTGTCAGCGACCGACGAAGCCCGCGTTCAGGAGCCGGATGAATCTCCTACGCTCAGTCCATACTTCCGCAGCTTGCGCATGACCGCCGACTGCGTGAGGTTGGTGCGGCGGGCGATCTCGTAAGTAGAGCGGCACGAGCGGGCGAAGTGATGGAGCATCTGGCGTTCGAGCTTTTCGACGCGCTCGCGGTAGTCAACCACCTCGGCGAGTGACTCCTCGACGATTGCGTCGCGAGCGGCGGCCGCGGCTGGGCCGGACGCCAAGCTCTGGATTTGTGGTGGAAGATCCTCGGCACGGATTTCCTCTCCGCGCGTTGTCGTCACCAGACGCTCGACCAGGTTTCTAAGTTCCCGAACGTTACCCGGAAACTCGTAGCGCGAGAGCGCGGCGACGGCCTCGAGCGACAGAACCTTGTCGCGCACGAACTTCTTGTTGAAGTGATCAAGCAGGGAGTAGAGGAGGGCTTTCTTGTCTTCAGAGCGCTCACGGAGCGGCGGAACATGAAGCGGAATGACGTCGATCCGGTAGAGCAGGTCCCCTCGAAACCCACCTTTCGCAACCAGTTCACGCAGGTTTCGGTTCGTGGCGCAGATGACGCGTACATCGACGCGCCGCGAAGCAGAGCCGCCGAGTGGGCGGATCTCCTTGTCATCGAGTACCTTGAGTAGCTTAACCTGCGAGGCGAGTGGCAGCTCGCCGATCTCGTCGAGGAAGATGGTCCCGCCGTTGGCAAGTTCGAACTGTCCCTTCTTGCCCGTGCGCAGCGATCCCGTGAAAGCTCCCGCTTCGTGCCCGAACAGCTCCGACTCGACGAGGCTTTCCGGAAGCGCGCCGCAGTTGACCTCGACGAACGGCTTGCTCGCGCGACGCGACATACGATGCAGGAAGCGGGCGATCATCGCCTTCCCGGTCCCGGTCTCGCCGTCGATGAGCACGGTCGAATCGAAGTCTGCGATCTCCCGCGCAGTGGAAAGAAGATCCTCCATCACCGGGCTTGCGACCACGAGATCGTCAATCTCTGCGGCTGCAAGCTGCGATTCGAGCAAATGTCTCCGCGCCTTTCTGAGGTCTAGGAGCTTCGCCGAGCCGCGCGCGCGCTCGAGCTGGGACTTGAGGACGTTCAGGTGGGTGATGTTGCGCATGTTCTGGATGACGTTTCGCAGCTCACCTTCAGCACCGAAATGTGGGCTCGCAGTGATCATCACGAGTTCGTCGCCGCGGGTGTTGACCAATGTCGTGGCGGGTCGTTTGGTCGACAGTACCTGGAGCGTCGCCGATTGCTTCGGCACTTCGGGCAGGCGCTGCATCTCCTCGACGCGCCGGCCGATCCAGCGCTCGCGCGGAATCCCGGTCATGCGCTCGTAAGCGGCGTTGACCTCGAGGTAGACTCCCTCGCCATTGAGGACGGCGATGCCGTCATAAGAGGAAGCGAAGACGGCGTCGTTCAGCGCCTGGATCTCGGCGAGCGAGCGCTCGAGGTCGGCGATCCGCCCTTCGTCTACCTGCCCGACGACTCGGGGGCCATCGACGTTCGGCTCGGTCATGGCCTCATCTTCGTCCACCTGAAACCGCACCGTCAATCGCGGCCCTCTCGACTTGCGAAGCGCTATCGAATCGCGCGAGTAGAAAGGTGGCGCGCAAAATTTCGGTGGGCTGGTCATGCTCTTCGATGGTCGGTCGATGGCTCCTGTCGCCGTGACTTTCGAGAGCAAGATTTGATCCCTTCCCGGCGCAGGACGCGTTTGGAAGACCCGAAAACGGGAATGGTCGTCCCTCCATTCGCTCCCCTCCAAGACGACCAGAAGCCTCGTGATCAGTCTTACTTCGGCGACTCTTCGGCAAGGTGGTCAAGAAGGCTTCGGCTTCGTGCCCGTCATAGACGCCCGGAAAATCGGCAATGATGAGTTCGCGTCCGAGGGCGACGTTCGCCCACTCGACAATCACCGTACCGTTGAATCTCGCCGGATCCTACGGCAGCTGCGTTCTGCTCTCCAGTGTGCCGCGTGGCTTCATCAACCTTTTGATTGCGACATCTTGATCGCGATATCCAACAAAGCAGAATGCATCGGGTATTGAAAGCAATTTGGCAAGAGTGTTAGACCGGCTCAAGGTTCTCCGATCCGCGACATTGATCACTTCGAAATACAAAACAAGTGATAATCATGGAGGGATAGTCATCATGCCGCAGAACTATGATGCTATCGTAATCGGTGCGGGCGTATCTGGCCTGTACACTCTCTATAAACTACGCGAGCTCGGCCTATCGGTACGAGTCTTCGAGGCAGGAAGCGATATAGGCGGGACCTGGTATTGGAATCGCTATCCAGGTGCGCGTTTCGACTCTGAAAGCTATTCTTATCAGTACTCCTTCTCCCAGGAACTTATAGATGAGTGGAACTGGAGCGAGCATTTCTCGAGCCAGCCAGAAGTCGAACGTTACTTGCATTTTGTCGCGGATAAATTCGATCTGAAACGCGACATTGAATGCAACGCACGCGTTGCGACTGTCTGCTACGACGAAGCTAGCAAGCGCTGGGAGATTGACACCAGCAGCGGTGTGCGAGCGTGTGCGCGCTACGTCATCTGTGCAACCGGTCTGCTTTCGGCGCACCAGTTCCCGGACTATGACGGAGTTGAGAGTTTCGCGGGCCTGTCGCTGCATACCGCGCGCTGGCCGAAACAGGCAATCGACTTTACTGGCAAGCGAGCAGGTGTCATCGGCACCGGTCCTACTGGCGTCCAGATCGTTCAGACGATCGCTCCCGATTGTGGACAGCTGACGGTTTTTCAGCGCACCGCGAATTGGTGTACTCCGCTGCGCAACCGACCGATTACTGCCGAGGAACAGGCGGCGCTTAAAGAGAAAGCATATGACATTTTCGCGCTGTGCAAGCGAACCTGGGCTGGCTTTATTCACGAACCGGACTCGCGAGCGGCGATGGACGTGCCGAAAGGGGAGCGCCTCGCCCGCTATCAGGAGTTATACAACCGCGGCGGGTTCGCGTTGTGGCTGGGTAATTACACCGACTCCTTTATTTCACGGGACGCTGCGAATGAGGTTGCCGACTTTCTTGCGACCAAGATTCGGGAACGCGTCACCGACCCGAAAATAGCTGAGAAGCTAATTCCGAAGCACACGTTCGGTACGAAGCGGTGTCCCGGCGAGACGAATTACTACGAGGCCTTCAATCGAAACAATGTCAAGCTGGTTGATTTGCGTGAAACGCCGATTAAAAGGATCACGCGAAACGGGATCGAAACCGCTAACGAGATACACGAACTCGATGTGATCATTTACGCCACGGGCTTTCACAGCATAACCGGCGAGCTCTTGCGAATGGATATTCGTGGCCAACGTGGCCGATCGCTCCAAGAGCACTGGTCCGACGGGCCAAGAACCAATCTCGGCGTTCAATTCTCCGGCTTTCCAAACCTTTGGGCCATCATGGGTCCCCACAACCCGGCTGCGTTTTGCAACATCCCCCGCTGCGTCGAGACCAATGTTGAGTGGATCGTCGATTGTATTCGCCATATGCGCGAGAACGGTTTTGAAACCATGACCACAACCCCCGAAGCCGAAGACGCATGGACCAAGCGCTGCTATGAGTCTGCCAAAGGACTACTAATTGATGAGATGCGAGATTCCTGGTTCTTCGGTAGCAACAATCCCGAGAACGTGCGCTGCCGCTTCCTGTTATTTGCTGGCGGCGTGCCACTTTATCGTCAGATCTTTGCCGACGTTGCTGCGAATGGATATCCGGGTTTTGAGCTGCGCTAAGGTTCGGATTCCGAATCAATTTAATGGTTCGGGTTTAAGTGGCATGACGCGGATGATCAAAAGTTTCGCGAAAGTGATGCCGGGAGTTACTCGGACCTCAAACAGGTAGTGGTTGGTCGTCCAAGGGTCACCGCGACTCAAAGCTGTGACTGAGTCATGGCGGAGGGGACTCTTCTCAGCGCAACCGTCCGTTCACAAAATCGTCAACAGTCGCTGTGGCGAGTAAGGCACCATCCTTGGCGACGATGTCGAATAGGTTTCCGTCAACGGCTTCACATAGGAAGATTACTGTCGTTCCCTCTGGTCCGCCATATTCCATATGCAACTCGCCCGCTGGCGTTTGCCCCTGAAAGCCGGGTTTACGAATCTTATGAAGAATCTGCAGCTCCGTGGTTTCGACGATGTGATGCTCGCCCTGGAGCACGCGGGTTGCCGTTCGACCGACATGCCGATGATAATGGCAGTAGGAGTTGGGAGCCCATCTCCCGATGAACTCGATTACGCCCGCGGCCTGATCAACGCTGGTGACCGCCACAGAATAGTCGATGGGGTAATCAAACTTCGGACTACCCTTCAACCGCTGCCAATCAAGATGATTTGAGTCAAAACGAGTGAGCGCGTCTGTTGAAAATCCAGCTACCAACTGGTCTTTGTTGCTGGCCTGCTGTTTCATTTCCATTTGGTTCGTCTACTCTTCCTTAAAGTGACAGTCAAACTTCTGAACTGTCGGCCGCTGCGTTCTGCTCTCCAGTGTGCCGCGTGGCTTCATCAACCTTTTGATTGCGACATCTTGATTGCGATATCCAATAAAGTCGGCACAGTGGATCTACGGTATTGTAGTCAATTTGGCAAGAGTGTTAGAATGGCCTTCATGACGCAATCAGCAAGAGGGAGTATTCGAAGACCCTGAGCGCGATGAGCATTTAGATGATCAATCTCTATCACATCGAGGGCCGACGCTCTGAGCGGGTTGCGTGGCTGCTGGAAGAAGTCGGCGGATTGGACTACGAGTTGGATTATGTTCCGGGAGATATTCTGGGCTCACTGTTGAAGCTGGAACAAACCCATGAGACCCGGATGACGCCGATCATCAAGGACGGCGACGTGGTGATGATCGAGTCCGGCGCCATCCTCGAATATCTACTCGCCAGGTACGCGCAGGGGTCTACGCTGCGGCCTCGGGAAGATTCGCCGGAATTCCCTCGCTACCTTCAATTCCTGCACTACGCCGAAGGCACCGCGATGGCGCGTTTGGTAGTCGAGGCATTTCTGCGCGGACCGATGAAGAGCGCAGGCATCGACTCGCCGCTGCCGAAGCTACCCGGCGTCGCCGGATCGCGCACCGAATCCGAGCGCGTGATGTACTTCGTCGAGAACGTGCTCGCGCAGAGTCGATATTTCGCGGGTGAGAATTTCACCGCGGCCGACATCATGATGCATTTCCCGCTCAAGATGGGTGCCGCGCTGGCGACCAAGAACGAAGTGAAGATGTCCGATATGTATCGGACCGACAACGCCTATCTCGATCAATTCCCCAACGTGAAACGATTTCTCGTCGACATGCACGCGCGACCGGCCTTCCAGCGTGCGATCGAGCGATGTATCCCGAACGGACCGCCTGCGATGTAACCGGCCTGAATGCGAGCTGAGAAATCGCGCCAGGTTGTCATTGTAGTTCTACATGTGCCCGCCCGAATCCGAGAAACGACAAATGCTGTCGAATCTTTGATAGCTGAGAATGATGTCGTTCCCTTAATGAACCGCTCCTGGAACCCCACAGTTGGGTGCGTTGCAGAGCATCGACTTAGCCAAGGCGACCGATTCGAAAAGCACCGGCGGCATAGTTGGCGGCGACTACAACGTCATGATTGCGATATCCAACAAGCTCCGCACAGATGCATCTGGGTATTGAAGGCAATTTGGCAAGAGTGTTAGAATGGCCATCATGACTCAACGAGCCAGAAAGAGTATCGAAGGGGCTGTGATTCCGAACCGTCAAGAAAAAGTGATCGTCCTATCGCCGAAAGACCGACGGCGTACGAAACTAGCGGCTGCGATCGAGCAGGTAGCGCTTTCGCTATTCGTTGAGCATGGATTCAGTGCAGTCACCGTGGACCAGATCGCGGAAGCGGCCGACATTTCGAAACGCACATTCTTTCGATATTTCGCCAGTAAGGAGGACTTGCTGCTCGGCGATCGGCAACGTTACGACGACAGTTTGGCCAACGCGGTCGCGAAGCCGCGACCTGGTCGGTCCGCTGTCACCATGGTGCGAGAGATCCTGGTTGAAATGAGCCGCGAGATCGAAGCCGACGCGAGTATTTCGCGACTTCGGCTGGAGCTGTTTCGCAAGTATCCCGAAACGATGAGCGGTGCTTTCGAACAGCAGAAGGCCTGGAATTCGACCCTAACGAGAGTTGCCGCTGAGCGTATGGGCGTGGACGACTCCCGTGACATGCGCCCTGCTCTGATCGTGGGCGTGATGATGTCGGCGGGAAATGTAGCGATGCAGAACTGGTTTGCAAAAGGAGCCGAGCAGGCTTTACCCGAACTTGTCGAGGCGGCGCTGGACCAGACGATCGCTGGCCTTGGTGAGCTTGACCGGGTTCTCCCCGAGATCAACCATCTCCAAAAGTAGCCGCGATCGGTCAATCCCGTGCCGGGCGACGCCCTAGTAGGAGCGCACTGACAGAGAAATCGCCGGTGGAAGTTTTCATTGGAGTCTAGCCGAATCTGCCTTCCGCTCCGGCGACAAACCGGAGAGCCAATTGCCAGACGCCCCCGATCTTCAACCTAACCCATCGAACAGAATCCCCGTCCTTAGGAAGCCTAAGACAAGCTGCGGCGCGAAATAGAAAAGCTGCCTTCAGTCCCTGATTTTGAACCGATCTTGCCGGTCCGATATTAGGTGACCGCGGGACGACGCTCGAACCGGCAAATCGACTTCGGATTGATGTCCAAGAACGCCGACCATTCGCGCTAGTGGTTCGCATGCTTTGGACGCTCGGAAAATTGCTCACATGAAGTCACACCCAAGCGAGCCCAATTGACGCTGGCTCGCGATGCGGCGCTGGCGCGAGCGGTCTATTCAATCCCCGCGAGAAATCCTGGGCGCGTTGTTTCAGCAGCCTAGATTGCGACATCCAAGTTCGGCACTGATGCATTTTAGGTATTGACGGCAATTCGACATGAGTGCTAGAGTGGCCTTAATGACTCAATAAAGGATCTCGGTGGAGCACTGGGAGGAGAGAATGACGCCGACTTTGGAAAATTCGCTTCTCAAGCGCGAGGTGGTCACGCATCGCACGGCCGAGACCAGTAGCGCGAATGACGCTCAAGCACGAAATGATTTTAAGATCGTCTCTGCCGATGGGCACTGGGAAGTGGCGGAGGACATCTGGTATGAAAACTTCCCCACGAAAATGAGGGACAAGGCACCACGTGTCTGGTTCGACCGTGGCTTCTGGCATCAAGGGTATCCGGAGGCGCTCGTCGCAGGCTCCGAGTTGGCGTTTTTTGAGGAGATGTTGTGCAAGTTCATTCCCAACGCGCTCGGAGCCGGCGCCTGGGACATGACCATACGAAACAAGGATTTCGATCTGGAAGGTATCCAGAAGGAACTAATCTACCCACAAAGCCTCCTTGCCTTCATCCGCCATCCCGACCTGGAAGTGCAGGAGCTGATATACTGGTACTACAATGAGTATATTGCTCGTGTTTGCGCGCGCTACCCCGACCGATACTACGGCGTTGGCGTCTGCAGCAACTGGTGGGAACCAAGCAAGGCGCGGCAGGCCGTAAAGCAGATCGTTGATCTCGGCCTGAAGACGATGATGCTTCCCACGGTGAACGTTGGCAGGGCCCGAGATGGAAGGACGCTATCGTATGCGGACAAGAGCATGGATGCGCTGTGGGATGAGATTGGGCGAGCTGAGCTTCCAGTAAGTTTTCATGTTGGCGAAACTATCGATTTTCGAGGGCGTGGCGGCTTCTTGTCCACAGGAGTCACCAACTTGGCGGCAGCACGCAGGCCGTTGAGCGAACTGATCTTCGGCGGCGTCTTCGATCGCCATCCGAATCTGCGCATTGTTTTCGCTGAATTTGGCGTCGCCTGGGTCCCGGTTTTTCTCCAGGATGCAGAACATGCATACGATATCGAAGATCCGATTCTCGATGAGCTGAACTCTCGTCCGGTCAAGCGGCCAACCCATTACTGGCACAATAACTGTTACTCCACATTTCAAAACGACCGTCTCGGTCTCAAGCTGTTAGAGTATGTAGGCGAGGACCGTGTCATGTGGGCGCAGGATTATCCGCACAACGAGGGCACGTTCGGCTATAGCTGGAGTTCACGTGATGATGTGATTGCAGCCACCACAAACGAGAACGCTCGAAAGATCTTAGGCGAAACGGCAGTACAACTGTATGGGCTCTGAACCTTCTGCTACACCGGAAAAAGGGCTGGTTGCTGGCGCGAGCCTTTTCAGAGCGTTCGCTGAGTCACGGTTGAGTGCGGGAACGCCTCAACGAACACGTCTTAGAGGCAGAGCGAGGAAATATTGTGAGCGCCACGACCCCGGCTGAGCGACCGCAGAGCCCGCCAAGCTTTCGCTTCGATACCACAAATATTCCCTGGAAGGACTTCCTTACCGACGGTTGCTACTACCGAATTCTGGACGTCAACGTCGAGGCTCACACCGCCGACATGCTGGTGAAATTCGACCCCGGGGCACGCTGCCTATTCCATCGGCATGTCGCGGCGACCACCACCCTGGTGATTGGAAGGCTCGCTGCACGTCTTCGACCAAACCGCTGGCGGTGTGGTCGAGAAAATCAAACCGGCAGGGTCATTCTCTAGTGGCGCCGAAAACGAGATCCATATCGAGGGCGGCGGTGATGACGGAGTGGTGGTCTATTTCAGCATGCGCGGTACCGACGATCACATCTACGATTTACTAAATACCGATTTCAGCTTGCGCCGAGCCATCACCGTTCAGGATTTCGCCAGGGATTGGGAGCACTGGTCCAAAGGATAGGACCCTCTCGGCTGCCTTAACGAGGGCTATTTAGGAACGCCGCCGTCGGCGACGACCTTTCGTTTCGGGCAGCAGGCAAGACGTTCCGGTGTGGCTGTCGGACTTGCGGACCCTTCTCGTGTCGAGGTCTGCTGCAAACCCGCACTCGGCTCCAGGCGCTCGTTGGACGGTGGAGGCGAGGACTCAGCCGATCGGCATCGAACATCCACGCCGACAAGTTTTACGATCGGAGCCAGACGCAGCCGCGAGGATGACAGTTTATCAGCTTCAACCCGGACAATGCTTAATTCAAAAAGGACCAGAGAGAATGATCAAGCCGCAGGATTTTGATTTCCATTTCAAGCCAGACTCCCACTGGCAATGGGTAGAAACGATCGCATTCCCATTCAATGTTCCAGAAGCCAACATCAATGCGAACGCCTACGTGGTGACCAGGCCGATGTTAGGGGTCTGCATGAGCGACATCACGATTATCGATCGTATTTCCGACCTCTGGGAGGAACAGTCGTATATCGACAACCAACAACACATGCCGTGTCCCAAAACTCTAATGGACTTTTCCTTGCCCAATGGTTTGTCGATCAAGGCAATAGAGCCACTGAAGCACTATCGACCAATCGAGCAATGCTGAAATAGTCGCCGTGAACCACAGAAATGTGTTCGATGGATGGCATGTTGCGGCGAAGCCAGGACATCGCCAGCCGCATCAACGGAATGTCCTCGTTCGCATCCTCTTCCCAGACCCGTTCCCAGTGATTCAGGCGCCACTCGATTGCTTGCGTTCCTAAAGCAGGTTTGTCGAATGCATCGAGATCCGAATCGCTCCAATCGAAGGTGTGAATACGAGCCAGGTGTTCTACGTACTGGGAACCCAGCGTCCGCCGGTGGCATGCCAGTTTCGGCGAGGAGTTCACCCTGCACCTGTTCACCGGCCACGACATCGCCAAGACCGCTAAAATGGGGCCCCACGTCAGTGGCTATGTTCTTGAGCACGGAAAGGTTTTTGGCCTGGTTGATTCTATGTCGTACGGTTCATGGAGGCCGAAGTAATCGAGATCGAACCGGGGAGAGTTGGTAGTGCGGGGAAAGCGCTACGTTTTTGATAGGTGGTTTTATGCCCAAAGAGGAGTTCTTCGACGCTTACGAAAAATCCTCACGGTTTTCCGTAAATCGTAAAACGCTGAAGTACTACGACATTTTCGGTAACTATAAGAGTGTAGCGATCTGTCTTGGTGGCGGCTGGCGCGCGCCGCGGAACGGCAAGACCCATCAGGACGTGCTGGTCGTCTGGCTGGCAGGGATCGCCTATAGACTGCTGGACCAACTCCGAGAGCAGCTCGAGGAGGTACTTTGAATGGAACTGCGCCCCGCTTTCCTGCTTCAAACCATCGTCAAGGCGATGTCCGACGTCATTCTCCCTGCAGTAGATCCGAACAACAAGCTCGCCCAGGAGCAGGCGCGGCTCGTGATCGGTATGCTCAATCTCGTAAGTTCGCGTCTGCCTCTGATGTACCGGTATGATCGGGACGAGCTATCTCGTTTTCTGGCGCTGGCCTCTACTCTGCAAAGCCTGGCGAAGGACCTTCCGGGCGCTGACGGAGCGCTGCATGCGTTGGATAATACTTTCCGAATCTGGAGCCGATGTACTCAGTCGGGCTCGGGCAGAGCCTAATGAGTTGGAAGCCGCCAATTTCGATCTACGAGAGAAGATCGGTGCTCTTATCACGGCGGCTTATTCAGCCACCGACGCCACAAAACTCGAGCAAATCAGCGCCGCTATAACCAGTCACGCCAAGGAACAACTATTGCGCGACCGGTCGTGGCTTATCAGCCAAGGCTGGGAACCTGATCCGGCAGCGATTCCTGATATCGAAACATTGATCGGGGCCGGCCCTAGCCTGCGATAGCGGTAGAGCATTCGAACCGAAGGAACTCACATGCTGCGCATGAACAAAAACGCGCCCACTTTGGACTCGATAGATCAATTGCGCAAGCGATTTCCTTGCGAGAAAGAAATTGATCGCATCTTAATGCGGAAGCTACAACGCCGTTCAGGATCGGGTTACTCTCCGATTAGCCTTGAGACGCTGGTAAAGGGAACCGAGAAGCTCATCCGTAGTGAGGTCACGGACAGATTCGAAATCACCGAGGCCAAATGGCTATCAGGCGGTGCTTCCAAGCTTCAGATGTCATTCAAACTGGATTGGAGCGCGACGGGACGCGGCCAAAGCGCGACATCCATGGTGTTGCGGATGGAACCATCCGAATCGATCAGCGAAAGCAGCCGATTGCGAGAGTTTCAGATAATCAAAGCTCTTGCTGATGTAGTGCCCGTACCTCCAGCATACTGGGTCGATCACACGGCGCGATTTCTTCCCTATCCTGCGATCGTTTATGGCTTTGCTGACGGCGTGGCAAAACCCTCTACTTCGGCGAATGTTGTGAGCGGAGTTGGCACTTTTATTCCGTTGTCTCTACGAGAGATACTCGGGTCCCAATTCGTAAAACATCTGGCGCGCATTCATTCATTCGATTGGAGCAGGTCGGACATAAGCGCGTTTGATAAGCCTGCTCGTGCCATCCAGGCCGTGGAATGGGAGCTCAACCACTGGGAACGGGTCTGGGAAGAGGATGCCAACGAAGACATTCCCTTGATGCGGCTGGCGATGTCGTGGCTTCGCAGTAATATGCCCTCTGTTGACCACGTCTCGGTGGTGCATGGGGACTATCGTACAGGGAACTTCCTTTTCACCGAACACGACGCGAAGATTTCCGCGTGGCTGGATTGGGAAATGGCTTATCTGGGAGACCGTCACGCCGATTTGGCATGGGCGACGAATCGGCTTCTGGGTCATATGGCGGAAGATCACAAAACGTTTCTCGCGGGCGGGTTTCTGCCGAGAGAGGAATTTTTCGCGGCCTACGAGAAAGCCTCAGGCATGGCAGTCATTCCCAAGACGCTGAAGTTTTACGACATTTTTGGTAGCTACAAGATAGTGGTGATCTGCCTCGCTACGGGCTACCGTGCGCCGCGGAATGGAAAGACACATCAGGATGTGCTCGTAGCTTGGCTTGCCGGAATTTCCTACTCTCTTCTTGAAGATCTCCGGATAAAACTCGAAGCAGTACTTTGAAAGAAGCCTCACAACAGAGCGCGGAAACCCTCACACTCATCGGCTGCCTTAACGACAGCTATTTCGGTGGCGGCTTGAGTGCGCGCACGATCCCAGGCATCACTTTCGGAAAGCCCTTGCCTTCCAGTTTGTCCTTGGTGAAGCTGTCGAAC
This sequence comes from Binatus sp. (SeqCode), assembly GCA_050010075.1. Classification (GTDB taxonomy): domain Bacteria; phylum Desulfobacterota; class Binatia; order Binatales; family Binataceae; genus Binatus. Next base: position 22,466 of record JBEKLS010000040.1, read on the forward strand.
CCCTGGACCATGTAATGGGAATGTGCGTTGCGGATGGAATGCGAGAAGCCCATCGCGTCCTGCGCGGAATTTGCGGCCCACTTTAACATACGCAGCGTGAATGGATCGTTGGCGGCGATTTCATTCGCCAGCGCCATCGTTTCGGTTTCGAGGCTTTCACGCGATACTACCAGATTGACGAAGCCGAGCTGAGCCGCCTCCTCGGCGCCGATGAAGCGGCTGCAGAACATCGCTTCCTTGGCTTTGCGGATGGGGATGTCCCAAGGAATCGAGAAGTACTGCATCAAGGCCGGCAAGAACTTGGCGTCGTCAGAAGCGACGATCAGATCCATCGCGGCGGCGAACATCCAGCCGCCAAAAATACACATCCCCTGCACTTGCGCGATGGTCGGCTTCTCGAGGTCGCGCCAGCGTAGCGTGGTATCGAGGAATAGCTGGCGCGAGAGTGCGTACTCGCCGCGCACCCCCTTGGGAAACGGACGTCGGCGCATGTCGGCCTTTTCTTCGGGAGTACCGATGTCGTGTCCGGATGAGAAAGTGTCGCCCGCCGCCGCCAATATGATCACGCGGACCTCGTCGTCGGCATTGGCCGCGGCGAACGCGTGATCCATTTCCTCGATCATGAGGCGGGATTGGGCATTTTTGTAACGCGGTCGATTGGTGATGACTTTGGCGACCGCGCCACGCTTCTCGTACAGGATTGCCTCGTATTTCATCCTAGACCTCACCCGGATCACTTCCTTGGAAGTTCGGCTTGCGTTTTTCTTGAAAGGCGCGCGGACCTTCCTTAGCATCCGGCATCTCGACGGTTTCGACAAAACAACGGGACGCTGTCGAAGAAACGCCGCGCCAACGGATACAAGAAACTCAGCGACCACGAGCTCGATATGCTTGAAAGCATCGTTCGCGACGCATTTGAAGGGTTCGACGACCACTTACACGACTGAGCGAGTCGGCTTATCGTGCCCTGCACCCCAATTTCCCGCCACTTATAGGTAGAGCCCACCGGTTAGTTGAGGGTCCCCCAATTTTTCATCCAGTCGGAGGGTGGAAAATCCGGGTACACGGGATTTTTGTAACTCTGTTAATGAAACACATATTGCGGAGGTCGTAGTAAGGAAAGGCGACCGCCGAACGTGTTCGGGTGGACGGTTTACTTGCGCCATCGCTTTTCGAATATCAGTTTATCCTCGATACAGATCTCTCCCGTCAGCGACATTCCGTCCTGGCCAATCCAGCTCGTGGTCTTCACGACCACCTTGCCGACCGATGGCAAGCTCAGCGTGATCGTAGTGTTGCCATCCACGGCGGCGCCCTGCGGATGCGCATCGATTACCGATGCGCGCGCGATATGATTCATCTCCATCGTGCCGCCGCCGAGGAGATTGCTTTGCTGATGAGATCCGGTGACCACGCTTACGCGGTCACTTGCAAGGTCGCGCTCGATTGACCATCGCGGCGTCATCGCGATTGCGAGCGGTGAGCGATTAACCGCGGGATCAGGACGGCGAATCTCGAAATGATTGTTATTGTTCTTCTGCGGTGGGGTTATCGGAAGCCTCACGTGTGAACCGCGACGGCCTCCGGAATGAATACGAATCACCGGGTTGGTTCGGGTTGGGAAGATTCGCGGGAAATCCGAGCATGAGATGCTCACGCGGATCCGATGCCGTCGCGCGACCATGTACGACGTCGCCACCATCGGAACTTTCATCTCGATTATCTGACCGGTCGGTACCGGCTCCGCAGCCTCGAGCGAATTGCGATAGGTGGCCTTCAACCATCCGGTGCTGATGAGCGACGACCTGCCATCGGGCGCCACGTCGCATAGCTTCACAACTATGTTTACGTCGTCTCCGCTTTCAACCGAGATTTTGATCAACGCCTCGGGCGATCCACTTATCTCGAGATCGGACGGCTGCGGCGCGCTGGTGTAGGCGACGGACGCGAGATCGTCGGCGTTCTGATCGAGAGGCAAGCCGATTCCGAGCGCTGTCGGATCCCACAAACCCGCGAGCGTACCGACCGACGGTCGCGCCTTGTACCGCTCGCTGCTGTCGTCGCCGCTGGAATCGAGGGAGAGGGTCCCCTTTGCGCCAAGATAAAAGTTGCTGAATGCCGTTCGCGGCACGGGCCATTTGCGCTCACTGCGCCATCGATTCGCGCCGCCCTGCACGAAGTATGTAACCGCCGGCTCGCGATCCACTCCGTTGTCTTCGTTTTTCAGCCAGCGATCGAAGAAGCGCGCCATCTCGGGGAGGTAATCGACTGGCTCGTGCGGCGAGAGGTCGGGCAGCGAATGCATCCAAGGTCCCATCAGGAGCTTCTTGTTGGCGCTGCCTAGCTGTTCGTACACGCGCGGCATCGCCTCCGGAAAAATGTCACGCCATCCGCCGATCACAAACGCTGGAATTTTTATTTCAGAGCAGTCAACCGCGCGCGACTGCCAGTACTCGTCATGCGATGGATGATCCTGCCACGGGAAGATATAAGGCAGCGCCTGCTCGAGCCGCTGTTGCCAGACCTTGTACCAGCGACCCGTGGGATCGATCAGTGTCGGCGGCATCAGGTTCATCGCGAGCATGAACGATCCCCACGCGCCGAACGAGGGCAGGCAACTCAAGCATCCGCCCGAGTAAAGATAGTCGAGGTAGATATCGTCGGTGCCCATAATCGGCGCAATCGCTTTCAGATGCGGAGGATGCTCGAACGCGACCTTCAATGACGTGATGCCGCCGTATGACATCCCGAACATTCCGACGTTGCCGTCGCACCATGGCTGGGCGGCTATCCATTCGACGGCTTCGGCGCCGTCGCGTCCCTCGGCGCGATCCATCGCCTGATGAACGATTCCGTCGGAGCTGCCGAGTCCGCGAAAATCGATGAGCAGGACTGCGTAACCGCGACTGGCGAAATAACGGCGCGGAAATTCATTCATCGCACCGATGAGATCGTCCTTGTGATACGGGTAGAAGCTGAGCAGAGCGGGAAATGCGCCGTCGGCATCGGGGCAATAGAGATCCGCCGCCAGTGTGGCGCCGTCGCGCATCGGAATAAAAAGATTGCGCACTACCCGGACCTGGTATTTCTCTGCCTGATAATCTTCCATGTGTCCTGCCTCCATTTTCAACGTGAGCTTCGATCTTGTGCTTCGAATGATCAAGCGAATTGTGCGAGGCTCTTGGGTATCCGCTGGCAGACGAGACTATGCTGAAAGAAAGCGCAAAGCTTGCAACGCTTGACGAGTCGGACAGAATCGTCGGATGTCTAAGTCGCAGTTTCGGTTTAGATTGCTGCTGACCCTGACGGCGACAACTGATTAGCTGGGGCGTCGGTTCCATCGGAAAGCCCGGTAGGTATGCCCCATGCGGCAATCAATTTTTCAACAAGCGTAAGTGTGTCGTGAAGCGGAAAATCGTTAATTGGATCAACGTGCCCGCAGCAGCATCGCGATCAGCTCAGAAACGCTTCGGCCCTCTCCTCGATAACGCCGCCGCGCAGCACGGTCGCATACACCCCGACGCTTGCGGCATTGTACTGCGCAGCGGTCTTTAGAATGCCGAGGTCGCGTGGTAATTCGCTCTGCGCCAGCGTGGTTATGACGCAGCGGCGAGTAGGACGTTTGATATGAAAGCGGACCTGCGGGCCAATTGCCAAAGTGTGACCCACCCAATCGTTCTCAACAAACGAGCGCTGGTCCGGTGGCGTGTAAAGCACGATATTCGGCCGGAACCGTCGCGCGTCGAAATAGCCAGTCGGATACAGCGCGGTAAGAGCGCTCAGGCTCGCAGTGGTCAAGAGGTGTACGGGATCGCCATCGAAAAAGCTGTTTTCCACGATGGCCTCGTTCGTCATCTCATCGCGATGCGCGAGGTTGTCGACGTTCGGCCAATATTTCTCGACGTGCGGTCTCGCGGCGCCGCCGCTGGCGATAGTGACTTTGCGGCCAAGCAACTCGCTCAGAATCCTGGCAGTTTCGGGTCGGTCGGTCCGGAGGCAAGCGCCATTTGGGAGCGTAATCAGGGCGGGCGGCAGGATCTCATCCGACTCGACTTGCTGCGCGAAACGGGCCTTGCAGGTTAATAAGGCCCCCCACTTGGTGGGGTTCTTCGCACTACCCAAATTGCCAGTGCTCTCATCGACCAAAGCATACGCGCGATCGCCAAGGATGCCGCGTTCAGTCACGCCCACCCTTTCAAGGCGCTCGCCCATCATCGACTTCACCGGATAGCGCCATAGTGCTCCTACTTCACCGACCAGTCCCGCCACGCTCATGCAGCGCTTCTCCTTTGACAATCAGGGAAACAGAACCAGCCCGCCGGCTTCAGACGACGGACCGATTCGCGCCGCCTGGCGGCCGTTTTCACGCCGCAGTTACGCTCGATTGCGCAGGTTTGAGCGGCACCTCAACAGATGACGGAGCATGCTCTCCGTAGACAGTCTGACGTACCTGTTCCGTAAATCCAATTCGGCGACGTAGCATCATAAACCAACCCATACCGATCAGCACATACCCCACGAAGATGTATGGAAAAATGTTCACCGGCCACGACGGTACTGGATAAACGCTGCCGACTGCGGGAACCATCAGCAAAGCAACGGAGGCTGCAGAGAGTGCGATATCCCGTCCACGCAATATGCCGGTGCGCTTCAAATAAGCCGGCGCCGCGAGCGAGATCAGAAAGTAACCTCCGAGAAATCCGAATGCGCCGAAGGTGCCGGCGTCGTTAAAGGCGTCGAGAACCTCGAGCTTGAAGACCATGGTCAAAATTGTCGCGGACAGGAAGATAAGGATTGCCATCACGGTAACGGCAACGTGCGGGGTCTCATTCTGGTCGTGCGAGCTGCCGACCGCGCGATGAAAGACGCCGAGCCGTCCCATCGGGTAAAGGATGCGCGCGCCCGAATTCATGCAGGACAACGCCAGCGAATAGAAACTCAACATCGCGCCGGCCGAGATTGGCACCTTGAGCCAGCCGACATTCATCATGTCGGAGAGCACGTTGAGTGGTGCGTCGATCTTATCGAGGGTCGTCTTATAGCCGGTGAAACCCAAGGTCTCGGTGTAAGTGACAAATACGAAGAAGACCCCGGTCAGGAGCAGACTAACGATGACTGCTCGCGGAATCGTCTGCAAAGGATTCCTTGCTTCTTCGCCAAAAGCGGTCGCACACTCAAACCCCACGAGGCTGAAGATGGCGACGACCACGCCGAGGCTGATGCCCGAGAATGACCCTCCCTGCAGCGTCAGCTGATTGGCATCGAAAACCGACTTCTGCCCAAACAGCACGATGCTGCAAAGCAGCAGGATCAGGGCGACGGATAGTCCCTCGATTACCAGCATCAAACCGCTGGAGAGCCGGATATCCTTGTAGCCGAGATACCAGATACTTGCCGCGCAGACGATAAAGAGCGGCATCGGGGGTACGTGAATACCGGCCATTCCGAACAGCGTGCTCGCGAAGATCGTGAAGCCTGTGATGCCGGCCGTACCGATAAACAAATACGCCCAGACCAAGCACCAGCCGGCGACATTGCCGGCCGTGGTGCCCAGACCCATAACGCTGTAACCGTACATCGAACCGGCCGAAGTTGACCGGCGGGCAAATTGGTTAAGGTTCAGCGCTACGAACAGCAGCATAACCGTGCCAAACAAATACGCCAGCCAGCCTGCATTGCCCGCAGTGCTGTACATCAATGGGATGATTAGAGCAGCTGTCATTGTTGGCGAAATCAGCGCTATCGCCATCGCCGTGACTCCACTAAAGCCCAGGCAATTGGCGCGCAACCCTGTAAGCGTATCTTTGTTTTCCATCGCGTGTACTTCTCCCGACCACCTTTCAAGCGCGGTGCGCCTGAGTGGAAGCGATTTCTTGCCTGATAGGCACTCTGCAAGAGGTATGCCTAATAGGCAACTATTCGACCTGTCAGGCAATCAAGGCGAAAGTAAACGACATGAGCGGGCCGCATGACTCGGCCATATTCAAATGGCGCCGAAGCGAGCAGCAGACCCGTCGGCGGGCTGCGGTTGGACTGGCGCATTTTTCACGCCAGACTCGCGAATTGTATCCCGTTGTCTTTGAACCACCGAAAAGCTTCGTCGCCCTGGACTTGCCCCACTATCCAAGGACCAGTCATCTCATCCTCCGTAGTTTTCAATGTCGCCAACACGCCGATGTCGGTCAGATCCAAAACCTTCTGGAGACGGCCCCGGACCACGAAGTGAACGTAGGGTTTGCTCGGAGCGTCAGCAAGGCCTCAGGCCGTTATCCGGGACTCAGCTTCGTTTCGAGCAGTCGCGGCGATTGTCGCAATGTACAGCGTTTCGAATGTGCCACGCGGAGTGAAGCGGCCTCCAAGCATCTCCGCACAGCCCAGCCAGGACTTGCGTCTTCTTTCCGCCGGCAAGATTTTGATGCACAAACCACAGATCTACGAATCGATGGAATGGGCCGTCGGCGCCAATAAGCGGCACGCGCCGAAGCGCTCGTCTCAACTCGGCTTCAGGGAGTACTAGGTGGGCTGATCCGAAAGAACGCCTCTGACGTAATCGGCCAAATCCTTGGCCGAGCCCTTCGCAAGAAGGGCCAGCGGGGCGTCTCCTCCGAGGTCAGGATGCGGTGCATTGAACCGCGCGCACGCGCGCGTCGGAACCCAGGAGCCTCCGCAGCGCAGCCACCGCAAATTCGATCTCGCGAAGAGCGTCTTGGGCGGCCCTCGCATGTGGCCGTTTCGACAGCGCCGACGGCGTCAGTCCGACCGCCTTCGCTAACCCGCTCACAGAAATCCCAAGGCCGCGCGCCACCGCATCAGAGTCGAGGCGACCCGTGGCCTTGTCGTGAAATTCTTCGACCACGATCTCTAGTGCGCGGTCGTCTTTCGGCTTTCCCGCCTGGAACACCTCCGCAAGATTAGCAATCGCATCGTTGAGGGCACCCAGCGGAACCACTGCCGTTGCTCCTGCACGATAAACTTGGGCGCTAATCTCTCTGGAGAGCTTGCCGCTCGTGATCACAATCGCGATTCCAGGAAACCTGCGACGCAATCCCTTGACTTCGAGAACAGCGGTTCCATGCTTGCCGAGACCGGCTACGATTAAATCGGGAGCGGTGTCCGGCCGAACGCCGGCCACAGCTTTTGCTACCGGAAGCCTCCGCAAGTGAGCCGACCGCAGAGCTGCAGTTACCCTTTCTTCGAATTCCGGTCCCTCGTCTTTTCGTGTTACATACAGAGCGTTTAGCATTGACATAAATGTGCCATAATTGTGCCGAATCGTCAACGCAAATGATCGTGCGTATCGCCGTACCCCAGATATGGCAGCGAGCATCGCCGGCGGCACTATTGGCTTGGCGTTCAGCCGTGCCTTCGAGGCGGCGTACGTCCCTCAGACGATCATCGGACTATCGCGAGCGCCCTCCAGATAGGATTCAACAAGGTCGCGCAGATCGGCATCCGACCCCGGCGGCGCCGCCTTATTGCCTCCTTGATCGGTCTTTTCTTGTCTTCTGTAAAATACCCTCGTGTTCCCTTGGAGAATGCGACTTCCCCGACGAGGCGGTGAGGCGTACGTTCGAAAACGTAGTGCAGCAATGAAAAGGCGGTTCAAAAGAGCGTTCGGCATTGAGGTTCAGGGAATGTTCG
>JBEKLS010000041.1:0-29711 GCA_050010075.1 Binatus sp. (SeqCode)
CCGCCGAACACGTCGACGCCGTTCGGATCCGCCATGTTGTTGATGAAGACCGGGGTCGTCGTATAGCCCGACGGCAACGCGGGCAGGTTGTAGAGCGACTTCAGACCCTGCAGCAACGGCATGGCGGCCGTACTCTGTTCGGCGGTGAGCGGAGCCTTGATGTAGGCCTGCGCCGTGATCGGCAGCACGTCGAGCTCGGCGAGCGTTTCGAACGTAACTTGACCCGGCACCGATGCGCCCGCTGCGAGCGTGACGGCGGTAGTCTTCGACGGGTCGGAAAATATTGAGAGCATTCCGTGCGCAGCGGCGGCAGGCTGCAACGGCAGCCCGAGCAGCTTGAGGAACGCGAGCCGCTGTCTTTCGGGAATGAGGTTGGCCCGGTACAGAATGGAATCGGCCAGCCATGCGAACAGTTCGATCAGCGTGCGGCCTGGATCTCCGGGCTGCTGAATCGTCCATTCCGGCGTATGGGCCGGGATGCTCGCCAGCATGTCCTGCACGAGGTCATTGTAGGATCGATCGTCAAGTGCTGGTGGTATCAGGGGCACCGGGTCACCCGCCTTGCATCGTCACGCCGATTTGCTGCGGCGCGTTGGTCCGCAGCAACCGGTAGTAAATCTGAACGTGGATTTGCGACGACGCGCCGGCCACCGTTTCCACTTCCACGGTGTCCACGGCGATGCGCGCTTCGTAGGTTTGCAGGCTGTTGGTGATCGCCGTCTGGATCTGCCGCCGCAGCGCCACGGTATTCCCTTCGTCGAGAAAATTTTGCAGGCCGGCGCCGAAAAAAGGCTCCATCAACTGCTCGCCCGGCCGCGTGGTCAGGATGATCCGAATCGAGTCCCGCACACTCTGCTCGAGCGTCGTGTAGTTCAACTGCCCGGTCTGCGGGTCCGGCACCGGCAGAAACGGCCACGCGATCGGATCCCTGTAAGTGCTCGCCGCCACTAGTCGGGTGTCGGCGGTGTAGGCGCCGCCGGCGCGGGGAATGGGATGCAAATCTTGATGAACGCCATCCAGAAAAACACCAGGTTCAGCAGCGTCAGAAAAATGTTCAGGACGAAGAACGCGCAGATAGTGATGAGCGGGATGCTGAAGCTGCAAATCCAGGTCAGACCACCGCCGTTGCCGCCCGCCGGCGGAGTTCCACTCGACAGCCCCGAGAGCGTCGTGCCTTGCATCGCGCCCATCAGGCCCGACGGCACGGCGAACGACGAATTCGGTTTGGCGCTCTTCAGGAAATTCCGATCGGTCGGATCGGGCAGCGGCACCGGCGCCGTCGCCCGGCCGCTACTCTCGTACCACGCCGCTATGCGGACTGGATCGCTGTAGTCGCTCCACACCAACTCCGTCGGGCAACACGGATTGTCGCTCTTGATGCGGAAAAACAGCCGCAAGCGGTACAACCGGGTCGAATCCTGAAAGCGGCCTTGCGGCGTCGCCGATGCTGCCCCGCGGGCTTGCAGCAGCGGCACCACCGCCTGGATGAGATCGTCTTGATCCGCATTGCTGAAAAAATCCCACGCATGCGGCATCTGAAGTTGCGGCGGCTGGGCTGACGCCGCTTGCAGATTCGGATCGTAGTCGATCAGCTTGGCAGCGGCTTCCTGGTAGAACTGGCCCATCGGCTGCTGCACGTATCCCGACCCGGCCTGCACCGTGACATTGCGCCGATTCAGAATGCCCAGCAGCGCGCGCGCATCCGCCGTATCCTCGAAAGCGCCGAACACGCTGTAGAGCAAACGCAACGTCGCCGAGAACGTCAGGAAGCCGTCGGCGTTCTGCGCCTTGGTGTAATCGTCGGACATATACAGGTAAGTCACGGCCTGATCCGCTAGCGGAAAGGCATGCTTACCGGCTTTGAGCAGCGTCGGCAGAATCGAGACCAGCGCTTTGCGCGCTTTGGCATCGAACTGCGGCGGCGACGGCGGCTGCTGGGTGCTGATCTCCTTGCTGGCGGTCGGGATGAGCGCGTAAACCAGCGTCCGATTCGCCGCCGCGCAAACATCAGGCGCCGCCACAAATGCCGGAGTGGTGATCTCGGTCAGCGCGGATGAAAGCGTTTGCGCGGTCAGCAACTGATCGAGCGCGGGCTGTCCCGATTGAATCTGCGGGCGCAGTGTCGGGTCGGGATCGGCGTCCACCATGTTCGGGTCCGGCGCAACCCAGGCAAACTGCCCGTTCGCATTGCGCATCCACTGCCAGGCCGACCACGGCGGGTCGCCGAGTTGGCTGACAGTACACAGCCGCGGTATCCGCCGGATCACCAATCCCGCCGACAGCACCCGCTTCGGATCCACCCGTGGATAACCCACGCTCTCGCACGCAAGCTGAACGAGGGCCAGATGAACGACGCGCGTTACCGGTTGAAAGAGCGTGGCCGCAACCGAGGGCGCAGTCGTCAGCGCTTCCGTGCTCGAGAGCGTGGGCCGGCCGCTCGTGCGGACAGGAGCGGGCGGCGGCGTGTTGGCGAGATCGGACAGGAAAGCATTTGGAAAATCTTCCCGGTTCATCTGCAGCACCACCGGCCGGCGCTGCGTAGCTCCGGAGAGATTCACGCCGTTCACTATCACGTCGTGATTCACCATACGTTTCCCGCTCCCAGCGTGTATGCCGCCGAATCGACGGTCGTCGCTATCAGCGTCTGGCACTCGACGGACCCGCTGAAGGTGCTCATCGCGGCGTTCACGGTGACCGACGGCGCCGTGACCGTGACCTGGCTCGCAGCGGTTACCTGCACCTGGCCGGTGGGCGCGGTGATGGAGACGCCGCTCGAGTCGATGCGCACCAGGGTCTGGTCGGAGTTGGTGAATTCGATCGATCCATCTTGATCGGTGAGAGTCCCGGAGAGGCCGCCCGGCGTCGAGAATTTAATTGTTGCGGCGCTGGCGGGTTGTTCGATGATGGCGATCTTGGTGCCCGCCTTGCCGGTGATCGTCCAGCGATCCACGCTCTGGCCGGATCCTCCGATCGCATCGGGCGCCGTGTCGTGGCCGTTCCACAGGCTGCCCAAAACGATCGCGCAGCGCGCGTCGCCCGCCATGAACGCCACCACCACCTCGTCGCCTACATCCGGAATAAAGAAAGCGCCGCGATTGTCGCCGGCAAACGGCACCGCCACGCGCGCCCAAATGGGTCCGTCCTGATCCGCGATTCCGTCCGCGTTGTAAAGGCGCAACTGAACCCGATTGCGGCTTTGCGGATCGCTGACGCTCACCACCCTGGCCAGGTAGAGCGCCGGTCCCATCATCTCGAGCACCGTTTCATGCAACAGCAAACTCATGAAGCAGCTCCCAGGTAGGCGCATTCCGCGGTGAATTCGGTGGCGTATCCGCGCTCGTTGTCGAAGCGATGGATAGCGGAGGTCGTGTAATACGTGTTGGAAAAGCGCGGACCCAATCCGGTCAGCGTCAGGTACGAACCGACGCGCAGTGTCGGATTACCCTCGACCACGCCGCGCGCGACCACGAACCGCCGCGCACGTTGCGCAAATTCGGCGTCCACCAGCGCTTGCGCGTCGGCCTGGTTGAGCGTGGCGAATTGCGCGAGCTGTTCCGATCGCGGTTTGAATGCTTGCTGCAGCCAACCGGCGCCGCTTTGCCCTGACCCGGGCCCGAGCGAGGTTGTCTGGCTCGTGACCGAAACCGTTTGTCCCTGGTTGTAGTCCCACCCGGTCGCCGTAACCTGCGTCGCCTGGTGCGCGAGATCGGCCACAATCCGAACCTCGTGCAGCTGGCTGTTCATATCCAGCTCGATCGTGTTGCGCTGCGCCTGGCTTCTGGGCGTGGCGTGCAGCTCGGTGCCGACCACCTGGAGGTCGGCGTCATAGCGCGCCAGCAGGCGCCGCAGGAAGTGAAGGTCGCTCTCGTTGACCTGCTGCTCGGCGCCGATACTCGCATCGAGACCGCTGGTGACGGGAGTCAGACCCAGGCCGTTTGCGATTTGCTGCACGATGTCCGAGAGGGAAGTCGCGTCCCAGTTCTTGGTGCGGCGCTTCATGCGCGCGCCTTGCAGCGCGTCCTCCGCCAGCACCGTCAGCTCCGGCGGTCCGTTGCTCGGAAAAAAAGTTTCGAGCGCAGTGATGTTGCCGCGGAAGATTTCTGTCGGCGAAGTGACGAGGCCGGCATAAACGATCAGAGCCGCGCCGAGCTTGAGGATCGTTCCATCTTCAAACACCTGATCGGCCGTGCCACCGGCGAACGATCCGAAGTTGCTGAACCGCAGCTCCAGGTCCGACATCCCAGCTTCGTGCTCGCGCATTTGCATGCCGATAAGCTGGGTGGTGACCTTGTCGTTCAGCTGGCCATCCACCTGGATTGTCGGGATCGCGCTGTAGACTGCCGCACTGGTTAGCGGGGTTTCGGGCATAGCTAATCCGCGCGCAATCGAAGAGCCCGCTCTCGCAGCCTCTTCAGTTCCGCCTTGATGATGTCCCTGGTTTGCTGCGGCTTGGCCGCGGCCGCGGGCGCACTCGCAGATGGAGCCGGCATCTGCGTATCAACCTGCATTTCGTCGATCGTCACTGCCATCGTCGTTTTCTCCGCGAATCAATCTCCATCGAAAGTCAGCCGGTCGCTGAAACTGAATGAAGCGCCCACGTCGGTCGAAAAGCCCGACGGCGCTGTCGCCACTCCGCCCAGACCGAAGCTGGCGTTGGCCCCTGCCGCTACATCGGATCCCACCGTGGCCGGCAACATGCGCATCGGATCGAGCTGCGCGGTAGTGCTGACCGTGGTGCGCCCGGTCTCGAGTCCCGCAAAGGCGCCTGCAGTCGCCGGCACTCCCGCCGAGGCCGTCGATCCGAACAGCGCTCCGCCGCCCGCAGCCAATGTCACTTGACCACCCGCGCCGGTGGAGACGCTCACGCCGGCCGATACGCCGATTCCGGCTGAAGCGCCGACGCTTGCTCCAGCCGAAGCGCCTGCCGAAACGCCGGCGCCGGCTGAGATCCCCGCGCCCGCGGAAAGGCTCACTCCCAGGCCGCCGGAAATCCCGATGCCACCGCCAACCGAGGCGCTCGCCGCAAAGCCCGCGGCTGCGTTCAACTGAAGTCCGCCGCCCACCTCGAGCGCGGCGCCGCCGGTGAAACGGGGATTCTCCAGGCCGTTGGCGCTCGCCAATGCTCTCCCCGCGTTAGGATCGCCACCTTGAGCCGCCGCGCTGGCGGCGCTGCTCGAACTGGACGTCGGCACGAGGCTGCCGCTTGGCGGCGGAGTATTTGCCGATCCGGTATCGAACACATTGTCCTGGCGCGCCAATCCAATGCTCACCAGCGCACGCAGCGGTATTCCGTCGGCGGAGAAGAAATCGATCGTCTCTTTGAACGACTCCATGAAGCCCTGGAATTGATACGCGCCCCATTCAAAGCTCAGCACCGCGGGCGCCGGAGCGTTGGCGCCGCCGTTGCCGCTTTTGTTCGCCGAGGCTGACGACTGCATGAACAGCGCGACCTGGCCGGTGACCTGGCGCACGTCCACCCCGGTGTCGGTGGTGTCGAATTGCAGATCCATCGACAGCTTTCCGGTGAACTGGCCGGCAAACTGCCGCCGTTTCGGATCGCTGCCCTGCTGCTGGGTCGAGTTCTCCACGGTGTAGACCAGCGACGACGGATTGAAGTGGACCGGTATCGGAGTGCCATTGGGCATTGCCGTCAAGGTCGCCTTGACGACCGTGGGAACTGATGACGAAGTTGAGCTGGGCTGAGTCATCGCGAAATTCTCTTTCAGACTGCGGAAAGCCCTTCGTGAACGAAGTGCAATTCCTCGATGCCGACCTCCACGCCGCGGCCGTTCAGGTCCGCGAATTTGAATTTCACCGGCATCGCATGAGCGAGCTGCCACGCCATGATTGCCTGCTGGCTGCCATCGAGCAGTGTGACCGTGACCTGCAGGCGCGGAGCGAACTGGCCGGACGCGACCGCATTGAAAATCTGCCACATGCCGCGATCCGTGCTGACGCCGCGCTTGAGCACCACGGTGGCGAACGTAATGCCGCCGGCGCGCTGCGCCGCGCCGTAGTTGCGGCCGCCCTCTTTGATGGTCTTGGGCTCCATGGTGGCCTCGAGACCGGTGCACTCGGCGAAACTCATCTGCACCGGGGATCCCTGCGGGCCTTGCGCCAGCGAATCGTCGGTGACGTCGACGCGGAAGCGGAATATATGAAGCGGAACGATGCTCGGGGTCGACATCAGCTTGCCTGCGCCATCGCTGCGATGCCTTGCGCACTGGCGCCGCTGGTTTCGAGCGCCAACGTGACGCGAATCAGTTCAATGCTGGCCGCGGCGTTGAAGGTGACCAGCGCGATGAGCCGGCCGTTATCGAGATCGTTTTGCGTCATCGTGCTGGCGTCGCAACGCACCGAGAAAGCCTGCTGAATGCTGGCGCCGTCGAGCGCATTCGAGAGCCAGAGCTGCGTCATCAATTGCCCGAGCGAATTTTCCACGCTGCGCCAGAGCGCGGGACCATTCTGCGCGAAGGTGATCCGCTCACCCAACTGCCGCGCCGCGCGCGAAATCACCGCGACCAGCCGATGCACGCACGCGGGCCGGTAGCTTTCCCCAGGATAGGTTGTGACATCGGAGAGCAGTCGCAAACCGGCGGGAGTGAAGCCGAACAGGCTCAGCCGAATGATGAGCGGCTTCGCCGGCGAATTCGCTCCCCAATCGAGCGCCGTCGACGGTACCTGCGTGTCCTGTGCGGGAATCGGCGGCCAGACATCGGAGATCTCCGCGGGAACTATTTTGGTGGCGTTCATAAATGAGCCGCGCGTGAGCGCATTGCGCGCGAGAATCCCGACCAGCGCGCCATCCGGCGGTTCCAGCGATTCATTCAACACGAAAGATCCGGTGGTCTTGAGCCACGGATACGAGAGCTGCAGGAAAGCAGTGGACAGTCCCGGATCGGCGGGCGGGTCGGCATCGGTGCCGCCGGAAATATTCTCGGGCATCTGATCCTGGATCACATCGTGGATATCCTGCGCGAGCATCGCGCTGTCGGGATTTTCCACCGCCGCGGCCGCATCGAGATCTTGCGGCAGCGGAAAGGCAGCGACGAACTGTATTTCCCGGATATTGCTTTGGCGCAGGTAGGTGAGAATCGCGTCAACGCTAGGCGCCCATCTTTGGTCGTAGTCGTCTTGCGTCAGTCGCGGCGCCGGCAGCGCGTACAGGGGTCTCGGCACGGCAACTGCCCCCGGCGGTGTGCATTCGACAAACTGGTACGGGCCGGCCGGGACGACGACAGTTACTCCGGTGGCAGCAGTCGGAGCTGACGCGCACAACGCTGGAAGATCGGGCAACGCCAGAAAAGAAACATCAGGCAATCCGCCGAGATGACCGGCACCATGCCAGCTTCGGCGATCATCCGGGGCGTAAAGAGATCCCGGCATCAGCGCGGCCAGCTTCTGCGCTTTGCCGCTCACGCCATTTTGCGCAACCGCGTCGTCGCCAGGCGCGACCGGATCGCCCATGCGCACGATGTAACAACGCCTTCCACCCTGCGCGAAGAACGAACGCACCGCAGTCGCGAGGTAGTCGGTGCCGTAGCTGGATGCCGAACCGCCCGGATCGAACAGCGAAGTGAAGGTCGCGTACGTTTCGATCGGGATGGGGATGTCTGCGAACGGAGGATCGGTGGAACGCGCCAACGGGCCGTCGGTCCAGCCATGTTGTTCGAGCGAGTCCACGATTGCCGCCGGCAACGCAGTGCCCGTCACGCGCGCCAGTCCGACAAAGCACGCGATATCCATGCGGGCCGGGTCGGATTCGGCCACCGGACGCGCGTTGTCAAAAGCAACACGGCTCACGGCGCATTCCCTCGAAAGCCTGCGATCGCCATCCGGTGTCAGGAGGTGGCGGTGGCGATTTCGTAGCCTTCGGCCGATAGCACCAGCTCTTCCATCGCGACCTCGCCGCCGCCTTTGCCGGCCAGAGTTGGGCCGGTGTACTTCATCGGCACCACGGCGCGCAGCTTCCACTGCTGGACCGGGTTGCCCGCTTCATCGAGGAGCGTGATGACCACATCGCGCTGGGCCTCGACGCCGGTGGTGCGCGCAGCCGTAATCCAGGCCCACAGATCGGATGAATCGACCACGCCGCGCTTCAGCGTGACGTCACCGACCTTGTGCGAGCCGGGAATCTTGCGGACGTGAGGCTCGGCTTCATTGCCATCGCGATATTCGGAGATATGAATATCCGTCTCCAGTCCCGAGACGTCGGAAAATCCGCCCAGCAATTTGTTCGGACTGCGCGGTCCGTTGAGATCAACCGTGTAGTTATATGCCGGTAGTGGCGCCGTTCGATTGGGCATTTCGGTTTTCCTATAAGAGCTGCATGCGGTTTAACTTTGGGCCTGGGCCGTGAACTGTCCGATGCGGAAGATCACGAACTCGGCCGGCTTCAGCAATGCGACGCCGATAAGACAGATCATTCGTCCGTTATCGAGATCGTTCTGGGTCATCGTGGTGCGATCGCAGCGCACGAAATACGAATCGGCGGCGCTGTCACCGAGCAGGTTGCCTTGCGCGTACTCGTTGTACAGAAACGAGTCGATCGCTTCCTTGACTCTCGACCAGAGCTCGGGGCCGTTATTCTCGAACACCGCCCATTGCGTGCTGTTGTCGATCGAGTGCTCGAGATAGATCAGGTAGCGGCGCACGTTGACGTACATGAATTCCGCATCGGAACTGACCGTGCGCGCGCCCCAGACCCGGTATCCCCGATTTGGAAAGTAGCGCAGGCAGTTAATCCCGACCGGATTCAGGATGCCCTGTTCCGCGAAGCTGATATCCCGCTCCAGCCTCGAGGCTCCCAGCAGCACTTCATTGGCCGGCGCCTTCGCGACGCCATTCTGTTCGTCGCTGCGCGCGTAGATCCCCGTGATCATCCCGGTCGGCGGCACTGCAATTTCCGCGGCGATGGCGGATCCTGCCGTCGCCAGCGGATTGGGCGTGATCACCCACGGCACGTACAGGGCCGCATAGCTGCTGTCGATCTGGCTGCGCACGTTCTCGTTGTCCGATGCGAGCTGGTTCGGCGGAGTTTCGAGCACCGCGATGCGATAGGCTCGCTGCTGGCTGACATGCGTGATCAGGCTGTTGATGATGTCCTGGCTCGCGCCGAAAATTCCGGAACCAGGCGCGCCTACGATGGCGATATCTTCCAATGCGGTGAACAGCGCCAAGGCCGCGTCATAGTTCGTCGATTCGGGTTCCAGTCCGTCGTCTCCACCGGTCAGAGTGTAGGTCTGCGTAGAGCCGGCGCTGGGTCCGCCCCAATTTGGAAATATGGCCGAGAACAAAGTGGCGGCGGTGAGGTTTGCGCCAATGTTGAAAGCAACCTGGTTTTGCAATGCGTCGATATGCCGCGGCGGAGTGCTCGCCAGCACCGTGCCCAGGTAGTACGGATGATTGGGGTCGAAGCCCAATCCATCGAAGACCGCCGGCGATCCAGCCGCCGTGTCCGCCGTCACCTGCATCGTAAGCGCGTAAAGACCGGGAGGAATGACGGCGGGTAGCGGCGTTGTTCCGTTCTGGAATACGCCGCTGACGCCGTTGGCAAAGAATACGACCGGCGCGAATACCGGTGCGTTGGCCGCGTGAGTGACTGGCGAATTGCGCGTCACGCTCACTACCATCCCGCTGGCGTCCACCGCGGTGACGGCCATGATCTCGCCGTCTATCTGCAGGAACGCCGGAATGCCGTTGGCGGGCGCCGATTGTTTGGCTGCCGGAGTGGTGCCGGGAGCCGGCGTCGTAGTAGTTGCCGCTGCCGTAGTTGCAGGACCGGCGGTGGTGGTAGCCGCGACCGTGGTCGCGGGCGCTCCGGTAGTAGTAGGAGCCGCGGTAGTCGTGAGCGGGGGCGCCGCGGTGATTGTAAATTGCGTAGGAGTGGTTGTGTTGAGCGCCGCCGACAGAACCCCCACCTGCCCTAGCACTGCTGTTCCCGCCGCATGACTGGCGGGTGCTGCTCCGCGCGTTACCGTCAGTATCGTTCCCGTCGAGTCCACGCCCGTGACAGTCATGATCTCGGAATCGACCAGCACGAAAGCGGGCGACCCCCACGGCTGTGGCGCAGCCAGCGTGATTTGCTTGTCGGTCGCGGCCACAGGATTCGCCAGCGACGAAGTGTTCGCGGCGGAAACCAGCAATGATCCGGGCGGCAGGCTGGCGACATTCTGCGTCCGCGACGCTTTCAGCTTCACCGTGACTGTTTGATTGCCGCTCGCGCCGGGAAAGCGCGCGGACACGGTCACGTTAGAGGCTGTAGGCACTCCGCTGCTGGCAACACCCGTATCGTTGGCGCTCCTGGGCACGAATACCCGTGAGACATAGAGTTGCGAGCCGCCATTGTCGAAGAACGCTTTCACCCCCAACGCCAGGTAGTTGGTGTTCTTCGGATCGCTCGGATTGTTGGTCAGGGCAAGATTGTCGTAGCCGCCATAGATGTTCTGAAAGTCCCCGAAGCTGGTCAGCAACTCCGGTGTGCCGGTGACAGGACCGGTCAGAGCTACGCCGGCAAAACCAGCGGTGCTGGTGCCGACGCCTTCAATGGTCGGAGCCTGGTAGCTGACTTCTTCAACGTAAACGCCTGGCGTTAAGTAGTCGGGCATTTTGCCTCCTGGTTCACAGCGAGATCGTAAGGTTCGCGTACACCGTTTGACCGGGCCCCAGCTGCACCGATTGCGACGCGCTCTTCCACTGCGCGCTCGATAGATTCGTCAGAATGTCGTCCGGATTTGCGACCCAGCCAGCAGGCTGGCTGAGAACGCTCGGATCGAACCACGCGGTAATCGTCGCCGGGGTCGTAGTTTCAGTCACGGAGCCGGTACTGCTGGAGCTCAACTCGAGGCCGAGACCGGGAATCGCGATCAAAGCTTCGCCGCCCTGATTTGTGACTGCCGTCGGCGGCGGATTGCCCACACCCGACATCTGGATCACTGTCCATGGCAAAGGAGCGGGCGGGTTCGCGCTGCTGACCACCGACGCGCGGATCAACGCCCAGTTGGGCGCCACCGGCGCGGCCGGCGTTGGGTACAGGTAAACATCCTGCGGGACGATTCCGGACGACGTTTGCGTTGTCGAGCTTTGCGCCGTTGTCGTGGGCGGCGGAGTTGTAGTAACGGGCGCGGTAGTCGCCGGCGCCGTTGTCGTTGTGCTGGTTGGAGTAGTCGTGGGCGAAGGCTGAGCCGCCGATCCCAGTGGCACTACTGGCGGCAGCGGCTGCGGCGCGACGATCTGCGCCCGCCTCGGCAGATAGCGCAGCGCGGGATCCTGGATCGTTATCTGATAAGAAGCCGGCGCCGGCCACGATGCGGGCGCAAGGAACTGCGTGGTCAGGCCGTGGAGACCGGGCGCGTCGGTAACCGCGAAGATTCCGCTGCGATTGCGGGTGATTACCAGCGGCGCGGTGGTCACGCTGAGCGGTGCCAGGATAGATCGACCCGTCATCGCATCCACGCAGCGGAATCCCGCCAGCACGCGCCTGTCGACGTTCTCGATCATTTCGCCGCTCCATTCCCCTGCAGCGAGAATCGGGTCGCTAATACCAACGGTCCGGGCGTGATGCCGCGATCGATTCGCACGACGCGCGCTATGTAAGCAACGCTCAAGCGGTACTTCGGTCCCAGTTCGTCCCAGATCCGCAGGATGTCTTCCAGGCTGAGATCCGCCGGCATCAGCTGCACCGTTTCCATCGGATCCCAGATGTTGCTCGGAGTCAGTATCGAGTTGTCCAATATCGGCGACGACTGGAGCTGCATCATCGTCCAGCCAAGAATGGTTTGCTCGGCTTGCGGATCGGTTCCCCAGTAGGTGACCAGGTAATGCAGGTCGAGAAAGAGGACCGGCTGCTTATCCGGCTGATCCTGTAGGCGGGTTGCCGATCTGAAATTCTCGTCGATGGTAATGCGATGGAGGAAGATGGTTACCACCTGGTCCAGCGCCGTCTGGTCTTCTTCCGCGATCTGCGCGCTGGCCACCAGTTGGAACTTGACGTTGGGGAACTGATCCTTAAGTTCCGGCGGAAAATTATTCTGCAGGTACAAAGCCAGTGAGTTACCTACAGAGTAAATTGCTGTGTAGTCTGCCAAGCAGATCTTCCTTCTCGATATGCCTGAAAGTCCTTTTGCTAGTCGCTAACTCTGTGCGCTGGGACTTTCATCAGACCTGCGACCAATCCGTGCGCTTCATCAGGCGTTTGGCCGCGTCCCGCTTTTTCGGATTCAGCCGAAAAGTGCTTCGCGAAGACTCGCTCGCGTCGCGCAACAGATAGCCATGTTCCACCAGCCAACTCAGCGCCTGGATAGTTTCTTTGACCGTCTCTTCGATCGTTCGCTGCATAAGTCTCCAGGTCGCAATGCCCTGAACAGAGTCAGCCGCCGCCGGATGCCGTAAAAAGTAGTCGAGAATCGAATACGCGCATGGCGGAGTCCCCCCTAAGGCTTCACTCCTGTCTTTGATGGTAAGTCTCCTATTGCCAAACTAACTCGGGTTGAGAGCAAGAGCTTTGCCACACTTAATTGAGTTGGAATTCTCTCAACTAGTAGCGCAATCAGTCCTACAGGCCGGGTCGATGAGACCCCACCTGGTACTGATCCAAGTTCCAGCTTTGGAGCGAAAGGTCAGGGATAAGACTGCGTCGCTCGCATAGGATCAAATCGTCCCACAGGTGGGACGATTCCTACCCAGCTCTGCGTTCAGATGCTTGAGGGACGTAGGTTGTAGCGCTTGACCAAACGTCCGAAGGCGCGACGATCCTTTTTGACCAGTCCAGCTGCGCGTGTGATGTTGCCTTCGCATTGCCGCAACGCGTCTTCCACGGCGTGGCGCTCGAACGATTCGATGGCGCGAGCGCGGCGTTGTTTGAAGCTGAGATTCTCACGGGCGGCCGGACTCGCGGAGAAACCGAAGTGCTCCGGTTCGAGCGGGCCTTCACCAGCCAGGACAAATGCGCGGCGGACAACGTTCTGAAGCTCGCGGACGTTGCCATGCCACGGCATCGCCATCAACTTCTCGGCGCAACCGGCTGGCAAGGATTTCCGGCTGGCTCCATATTCGTTGCACAGCGAAGCCAGAAAGCGATGCACCAGCAATGGTATGTCGTCGCTCCTCTCGCGCAGCGGCAACATCTGCAGGGTCAGAACACTGAGCCTGAAGAACAGATCCGAACGGAATTTCTTTTCTTTGACCAGATCGCCCAGATCGATATTGCTCGCCGCTAGAATATTTACGTCGGCCTCAACGAAACGCTCCGCGCCGAGCGGACGATAGGTGCGGTCCTGTAGAAACCGCAACAGCTTTGCCTGCGACGACAGCGACAACGATTCGATCTCATCGAGAAAAAGGGTCCCGCCGAGAGCCAGCGCCACCAGGCCTTTCTGGTCGCGATGCGCATCGGTAAAAGCACCCCTCGAGTGCCCGAACATTTCGTTTTCGAAAAGCTGATCCGGCAACGCACCGCAATCGACCGCGATGAACGGAAAATCGCGGCGCGCACTCAGTTGATGAATGGCCCGGGCGCAAAGTTCCTTGCCCGTGCCCGTTTCACCAGTGATCAGAATCGGAAAATTGCTGCGCGCCATCAGGGGGATGTTCTCGATGCTGCGCAAGAACGACGGATTGCTGCCGGCCAGCTCGGCCATGGCCGCGTCCCTCGTGAGCTTCTCGATCACGAATTCCGCTTCGTCGCCGAACTTTCGTCCGAGCCGCATGATGCGTTCGCGCAATTCCTGATCCGGCGCGGGCCAGACTACGAAATCGTCGGCGGACTGGGCGACGGCCGCGAGCAATCTGCCGTTGGGCGGATTGGGGAGAATCGCGAGCGTTGGAATCGTCAACGGATGCTGATGCAGCCACTGGAACAGGCTGAGTGCTTCGACCGCGTCGTGCTGAACAACGAGTACAACCAGGTCAGCGCGGCAATTGCTCAAGGTAGCGGTGATTGTCGCCTTCGAGTCGGTGGACTCGTGCAAGAGTTCGACACCTTGGCCAAGAATCTCATGGAGCCGCGATTTGAAAGTCGGGCTGCTTCTCTCGATTAGTAAGACGCGCCGGAACATTGTGTGCCTTGCTTCGCAGTACCGGGACTTCCTCAGGAAGATGCGGGCGCGATATCCAGGACGGTGCTATTGAACATCCGTCTTTCCTTTTCGAAGCGAGCAACTGAAATCTCGAGACTGCTTCCGAATGGGAGCAGACGCCTGTTTCAATCGCGTCGTTGAGCGGCCAAATAATTCGCGTCAGTGACGGCTTACTAAATTGCATTTCGGATGACCAGCATTTCGTTCGGCTTGTCGTATTTTTCGATCGCGACCAGATCTGTCACCGGATCCCGACTTGGATTCTGTGCCAGTGAGATGGCGCCGATCATCAGCCGATCGTATGAGTGAAAATTTTACAATCCCAGTCGAGTGAGTGCTTATTCCTGACCTCATTCAATTGAGGCGATGCCGTCCCCGGGCGATTCGGAATTTCCGATTCAATCCGTTCGCCTGGTTTTGCACCAATGACGAAGGCGTTTGCCTGAGTCGCGGGTCGCGAGTATGAATACTCGACTTTCGTCGAACTTCTTGACGAAGTCTTGCCACTCTTATGACCGGCGCATCTAGCCTCCCTGCGATCATCGCCTCACTGACATTCGCAGGCGTGATACTGGCGATTGCGCTCGACGTGCTGGACCTCGCGGTCGCTGGACTGCTCGGCGCGGTGCTGCTCAGACTGCTTGGTATCGTCTCGCGGGAGACGGCGGTGTCGAGCATCAACGCTGGCTTCGACACGATTGGACTCTTCTTCGGCGGAATGGTGGTCGCACGCGCGTTGATTCCGACGGGGGTTTTCGACTATCTCGGCGCGCGTGTGCTGCGGTTGGTCCGCGGCGACGGTCGCCTGCTGTTACTTTCGATAATTGTCATGACGGCACCGATTTGCGCGCTGCTGCCAAATACGACGGTCGTCATCTTGTTTGCGCCCCTGCTAATCCGCGTATGCCGCAAGATGGGAATCGATTTCGCCCCGCCGGTCATGCTGTTGGTTTTCGTCGCCAACGCCTCCGGGCTGCTGACGCTGGTGGGCGATCCCGCCACTTTTATTGTTGGCAATTCGATAGGGATGAACTTTGCCAGCTATCTCTATCTTTTGAGCCTCGGCGGGCTGCTGTCTCTGGTCGCGCTCGCCTTGATGCTTCCGATCTCGTTTCGTTCGATCTGGCGCACGCGGGCGGCTGTCGAGAACGTCGAGATACCAAAAATCGAGCACTTCGGCGTGCTGATCGCCGGGATATCCATTCTGGCGCTGATGGTGACGTTATTTGTCGTTGGTGACAGCCTTCCGGTCCAGCTCGGGCCGCCCGCCGTTGCGATCGCCGGGGCGTCACTCATCCTTCTGACAATCCACCTTAGCGGCATCGATACTGTGTCCGGCGTCCTGGCGGACATTGATTGGGAGACGCTGCTCTTTTTCATTTGTATTTTCGTTATGGTCGGCGCGCTCGATAGCACGGGCGTAATCGCTGCGGTGGGCTCACGCTTGCGCGACGTATTCGGGAGCGAAATTGCATCCGCATCGCTGATCATACTCTCAACCGTAGGTTTGCTCTCGAGTACGGTTCCAAATATACCGCTGGTCGTCGCGATGGTGCCGATCGTCAAGCAGTATGCAGTGAGCCAGGGTTGGGCCACGTCTGCGCAAATCGCGGCCGGATTCGGCCACATTCCGGCACACGCGCTGCCTCTGTTCTACGCGATGATGTATGGCGCCACGCTCGGCGGGAACGGCACGATGTTCGGCGCCTCCTCGAACATCGTGGCGGCGGGGATATGTGTGCGCGAAGGGCGTCGGCTGGGTTATGTCGAGTTCGCGCGATACGGGATTCCGGTGATGGTCGTGCAATTGATCGTCACGGCGATCTACTTGAGATTACGTTTTCTTGGATGAGTTCGGACGCTGGTCAGCGCCAGCCGAAAGCAGTTGCGCTGTCAGCGCTCTGCTGCAGATGCTTCGCCGCTGCGGCTTCCCAGCCCCGCCATATCCGAGTACTCGCGGAAGCGGCAAATCCGGCCGTCGCGGAAGGTGAATACCTGCACCCAGTTTGCTTCGACCACGCGCTTGTTCGCGCGCAGCACCAGGCGCTCGAAACCGATTACTACCACGCTGTCGCGCCCGACCATGAATTCTTCCGGCTGGAAGGCGCGAACCTCGAGCACTGAAAAAAACTTGCTGCTGTAGCGCTCGAACTCTTCCCGTCCGCGACACGAGGTACTCCAGGGCAAGTTGCCTGCGCCGGCGTCCTTCCAATCGATGTCGTCGGTCACCAGCGACAACACTCCGGTGATATCTCCAGCGTTAACCACTTCGTAGAAGCGCCGTGCGGTTTGGAGATTTTCCTGTTCGCCCATCGCAAAACCTCCCGGGATTGGAAAACAAATAGGACTTTGCCCAACTTGGGGCAAACCGCGGATGCAGGCTCGGACTAGTAGATTCCCGGAATCAGCCTCGACGTGCGTGCACAGTTCGCATCGAATTCTTCTCCGAACTGCGAGCGCAGCATCGCCTCCTCCGCGCGGATGCGGGCGACGAGCGGCGGTATGAAACACGCGGTCATCGCGACGCCCACGATCGAACGAAAAGCCAGCACCCATCCAAACGTCATGACCAGCAGGCCGAGATAGCTGGGGTTGCGGATCAGGCGATAGATGCCGTTCGTCACGAGCGTGTGACCCTGCTGGATCGCCACCAAGCCGCTGAACCTGCGCCCGAGCACAAACACCGGCCAGAGCCGCAGCACGCCGCCGACGGTGAAGAGTACGACGCCGACCCATCGCGTGGCCTCGCCGTCTATAGTGAGGAAGCCCATGCGGTCGGTGTATGGCGGCAGGAAAGAAATCATCAGCAACAGCAATCCGAACGCGAGGAGCACCCAACGATTGCCGCGATCCTCGCGCTCGCCGGAGCTTAAATTCCCTTCGGTGAAAAGCGACGCGACCAGCATCACGCCGCCCGCGATCGCAAGCGCGATCAGCGCCGTGTGGGCGAAAAAGAAGCCAAGCCCGCCCATCCCCAGGATTGTCAATCCAAGCTGAAGGCCGACCGGCACAAAAATCAGTAGATATCGTGCTACCTGTGTCATCCGGAGAGCGTGCACACGATCAGGGAACGAGATCTTTCGGCACAAAACCCGGAACCCATTTTTCGTACTGCTGAAGATTGTCGTTCAGCTCCACCCACGGCGCTTTTGATGCGGCGAAGACATGCATAGTTGGGCGAACTCCCGGATCGTCGTCGAGCAATCCGGCCGGAACGCTGAACATGCCGGTTGCCTGGACAAACTTGGGCGCCGGAGAACCGCAGCGTTCGCAAAAACTGCGCGAGTGGCCGGCCGTCCATTCGTATCCCGAATTGATCGATTGCTCGCCACTGAGAAATCTGAATCGTTCAGAACGGACGTGCGCGAACGTGGCAAATGAGGCCCCGGTACTTTTGCGGCAAACGGCGCAATGGCAATGAGTCAGCGCGCGCACCTTTTCGATTTCGAATTTAATCGCCCCGCACAGGCAACTTCCTTTGATAGGCATCTTGCTTCCTCACCTTCTTCTCGGCTGCTCATCGCATGGAGTCGGATTCTACCGCCTCACGCTGGCGCAGCGCGACGCCGCTCGGCGGAGCAAACCCGGCTGTTGCCGTTAGACGGCGACAGTGCGAGAAGTGCGAAGTATCATGCGTCGCGCCGATCGCTTGTTCGAGATCATTCAGCGGCTGCGCAGACGCCGCGTGGTCACCGCCCGATCGCTCGCGGAACAGTTCGGTGTGGGTGAGCGAACCATCTACCGCGACATTCGCGACCTGATCGCAAGCAATGTCCCCATCGAAGGCGCGGCCGGCGTAGGTTACTCCTTGCGCACCGGCTACGATCTGCCTCCGCTCATGTTCAGTGAACGCGAACTCGAGGCGCTAGTGTTCGGCGCCCGCATGGTTCAGAGCTGGAGCGACGCCGAGCTCGGTCGTGCGGCCGACGCGGCACTGTCCAAGATCGAAAATGTCCTGCCGGCGCACCTGCAGCGGCTGTTGGACGATCGATCGCTGTGGGCGCCCACCGATCTCCGCCGGGTGCCGGTGACATTCGATCTCGGCCGCTTGCGCGCCGCGATTCGCGGTTGCCAGAAAGTTCGGTTCAGCTACCGCGACGAGAAGGGCGCCGAGACGCGCCGCAAGGTGCGTCCCCTGAGCCTCTGGTTCTATCCGCCATTCTGGACCGCCGCATCATGGTGCGAATTGCGCAATGACTTTCGCTTCTTCCGCGTCGATCGCATGACCGACGTGGAGTTCCTGAGCGAGGTGTTCGCGCAGGAGGATGGCAAGTCCGCGCACGACCTCTTCCGTGAACTGCTCAGCCGATCCTGAGCGCGCGGGGCAAAGCTCCTGACACGACGCTGTCAGGATCTCACGGGCTACGCGCGTCTCGACTGACTCTGCTGACACACCTCTGTCAGTAGTAGCGCACCGGTTCATCATGGTCGGAATGTTAAAGTTTTCTCCAACGCAGCAGCTATCTTCGTGGAAGGGGAAAGACGATGACGACAACAATCTCCGAACGTCCCGCAGCGCGCGATCGAGTGATCGTTCTCAAGTCAGCCGAGGAGACGGCGGGCGAATTCTTTCGATGCGAGTACATCGCCCGCGAAGTCTCGGCCACGCCGCGCGATCATATCCACACGCACCAGGAGGAACGGCTGGAAGTCGTCGAGGGTACCGTACGATGCCGCGTGGCCGGCAGAGAGCACGTGCTCGAACGCGGAACGGTGATGGTCATTCCGGCCGGCACGCCGCATGCCGTCTGGAACGAGGACCCGCGTGGCTCCCGTTCGATTTCTGAATATCGGCCGGCGATGAACGCCCAGGCGATGTTCCGCGGTTACATCGTCAGTGAATATCGGGAATACAACCGCAGCATCACAGCGGCGTCCGAGCGCATCGCTCGTCGATAATCTTGAACCAACGAAACTGAAACCAGGGAGTATCGCTATGCCGACCTTGTATGGAGTATTGGGATCGCCGTTCGTGAGAAAAGTGGTTGTCGCCCTCACCGAGAAGGGAATCAAGTACGATCACGACCAACAGATAATCCCGTTCGCCACGAGTCCGGAGTACCGCAAGATAAGTCCGCTCGGGAAGATTCCCGCCTATCGCGACGGCGACCGCACGCTGCCCGACTCGTCGGTAATCCTTGCCTACCTCGAGCGGACGCATCCCGAGCCTCCGCTTTATCCATCCGACCCTTACGACTACGCGCGCGCTCTCTGGTACGAGGAATATGGCGACGGCGGAATCTCGCCGATCACGGGCACCAAAATTTTCTTTGCACGCGTGATCGCGCCGCGCTTCATGAACCAGCCGCCCGACGAAGTTGCGATCCAGAAGACGATCGACGAGGAAGTGCCGCCGCTCTTCGACTACCTCGAGCATGAAATCGGCGACAAGCAATTTCTCGTCGCCAACCGCTTCACAGTCGCCGACATCGGCATCGCGACCCACTTCGTAAACTTCAAGCTCGCCGGATGCAGCGTCGACGCGAAGCGATGGCCCAGGCTCGCCGCCTACGTCGGGCGCATTCACGACCGCCCGAGCTTCAAGTCGGCGATCGAGAAGGAAATCGCGAGCTTCAATCCGGCCTGATCGGGCGACCAGAGCTCGCTCACCCGGCGCGCCTGACTTTCAGGGCGCAGGGATCGGCAAGTGCTTGCTGGTCTTCCACCGCCGAGGTTTGGCGCAAGAGCACAATCCAGGACACGGCGTAAAAGAACGCGACCAGTATCAAAATCGATTTCATTCCGGTCCACATCGAAATAGATTCGAGCAATCCGCCCATCAGCGCGCCGAGGAGATTCGAACCAAGTGCCTCGCTGCGGAATCCTTCGCGGGCGAAACTGACGATAAACACTATGCCTGCGAAAAATACGGGCATGCACAATACCGCTGTGGAAGCGAAGGCCTTGGTCCAGAAGGAGCCGAGGAAGAAGGCCTCTGGCGGGATCAGGTAGGCTGCGAGGATAGAAGCGAAGATCCCGATGTATGCAAGCGTCACCGCGACGCGAGGCCACCGATGCACAACCAGGTTCGCCGCCACGATCAGCACCATCAGTCCCGATATAACGATCGAATTGACGAGCCAGGTAGTGCCAAACAGCAGCGCCATCCGGCTGATGATCTGCGCCTCGAGCAGCATGAAAGCGGCGCCGAGAAAAAAGAAGTGCCATTGCAGCGAACCGAGCGAGGTGCCGGTTTCTCTAAGGAATACGCAGCAGAGAACAATCAGCATCGAGGAAATGAAAATCACCGAAGCTGGAACGCCGGGTTCGTGCTGATAGAAGTACGGCCAATCATCGGTAGTCAGCGCGGCGGACTCCGACGGAGCATTGCTGTTGGCGGCAACGTAGGCTGCCAGTTCCGGGTCCTTCATCGCCTGCGCGATCCGTTCCTGCGAGCCCAGGATCAGAAAGCGGCCTCCATTCGTGTAGGCTTCCACCTTTAGCGGCGGAGTGCCGAAGACCGCCTTGGCCAACTCCTCCAGTCGCCCGCCGATCCATGGCGTCATCACCACAAACTTGATGATCATCAGTCCGCCCGGCTTGAGCAGAGCCTTCGTTCGGCGGAGCGCCTCGAGCGTGTAGACGTAATTGTCGATTCGAATTGTCGAGTAGTACGAGCTGGTTGTGTGAGAGTCCAGCAACGAAAAAACGATGAGGTCGAAGCGCTGATCCGTGTTCTGTATGTAGCTCCGGGCGTCATTGAGGACTACGTGCACACGAGGCGAGCTGTACGGCTGCTCAAAGTGGAGCTGCTTGCCCAGCTGCAGAATCAGAGGATCGATTTCCACCGCGGTTACATCGCCCGCGCCGTTGCGCAGCGCGGCGGCGACGTCGTTGCCGGTGCCACTGCCAAGCACGAGTACCGAAGGCGGGTTTGGATAAAATCGATACGGCAGATTGTAAGAGTTCCACTTGGGAGGTTGATTTCGGAAAAACGCCGGATGACCCGCCACGAAACTGTCAGAGAGATTAACAATCTGCTGGTACCAATTGTTGTTGGTACTCACTTGCCAACTGACAAGTTCGCCGGCTTGACGCACTGGTCGAACGGTCAGTTTCTGGTAAGGCGACCAGAAGAGGTTGGTATTCTCGTCACCCGGAAGACCTGTCAGCACAACGCATACGAAGAATGTGGCCAGCACGGTCCATCTTAGTTTCGGCAGCTTCCAGAAGAAGTACACGGCAACGATTCCGGCCACTGAGAACCAGACGGCGGGCGGCTCAAATTTGAAACACAGCAGGGTAAACAAAACGATTCCGGCCAGGCTGGCCAGCACGTTGACCGTGTAGCCGAAGATGCCGTCGCTCGCATTTTCCAGCAGCCAGCCGACGAGCTGGCCAACCGGAATGAAGACAAACGCGATGACCCCGAACATGCACACGATGAAGGACGAAGCCAGTACGGCCGTCGCCGCACTATGGGGAGTGGCCGATAAGGAGGGTACGCCCCAGTAATTTACCTCCGAGATTGAGCCGACCATCGCTGTGATTTGCGTCACCACGTTTCGCAGGTCGACTGAAGGAAATTCGCACAGCAACGCCAGCGCGATGAGCGGGACGGATAGCGCCAACAGGTTGATCGGACGTCGCGACAAATAGCAGCCCAGCCCGAAACCCAGGTAGCACGCGACTAATACGTAATTTTTGAAGTAGGCGAAGATGGTGATTTCCGACGAAATCCATCTGATCATCAGCAGTTCAAGGAACAACCCGAACATGCTGATGAGCGCAAGCCGGGAATAGGAAAAACCGCCCAGCGTCTCCGGCGTAAATTCAAATCGCGCGACCCATCGTCGCAAGGCCGGCAACCTGTCGCTCTCGCCCGGCTTTCGGTAGAGCCAAAGGCCGAACAAGTTGGCGTGGACTCCAGCCAATATGACGAGACCCAACCATATCCCTGCCATCCGAGTTCTCCCCTGCCCGCTCTCTTACATAGTCGGCGCGGAAATGATTGTAAGCTCAACGAGGGTCTTGAACAACATAGAGTAGTTAAATCCGCCACTGAGCTGCTGCGCAGCCCTGAGGCTCGGTTACTCGGGTTTTGGCTTGCGTACCCGGACAGATGGGCAGGTCGATTTGGCCGGGACGGAGTCGATTGGTTGCGGGGGAAGGATTTGAACCTTCGACCTCCGGGTTATGAGCCCGGCGAGCTACCAGACTGCTCCACCCCGCCTCGGCAGTGTATCTGCCGCTTGGTCAGCTGGTCAACATGAATGCAGGAAAATGCGCGCAGGCGCGTGATTGCCGCGATCACGGCCAATCCTGAACTAGCCAGCGAGAATCCGGATATTGCAGTGGCGATGCTTCAGGCCGAACTCGATGATCTCTTTTTCGATCGGGGTCGCGCCGGGTTTTGCGTCAGTCAGCATCAGCTCTTTGGCGACGGCGTTATCGACACCGTCGGCTTCGACATCAACGTTGTGGTCGTCACAGATGATAAATGCCATTTCGTTAAAAGCACCTCGAACGAACCAACCTATAAGATTTTTTCACCGGATTGAACCATGCCGCGGCAACCTCGCCTGACGCGATTTGTGGTAGTCGTGGTCGTGACGAGTGAAACGCAAACGCGGGAGTCGATGCAATGAGTCTGAAGGGAAAAGCCGCGGCAATCGGAATCGGAGAACTCAAACCGGTCAAGGAACCAGGCGACCTGACCGCGCTCGGCCTGATGGCGCGCGTCGCGGCCGAAGCGATCGCCGACGCCGGCCTCGAGAAAAATGACATCGACGGCTTCCTGGTCGGCGTGCCGTTTTCGGATCCGGGGATGATTTACCCGGCGAGCGCGGCCGAAGTGCTGGGGCTCAACCTGCGGATGCTGAACCAGGTCGATATCGGCGGCGCGAGTCCGGCTGGAATGATCTGGCGCGCGGCTGCCGCGATCGACGCCGGTATGTGCAGCGCCGTGCTATGTGTCGTTGCGGACCTGAACAAGGGCGGCGACCAGCGCCCGCCGGTCGTCTCGGTACAGCGCGAGTTCGAGGCGCCCTACGGAAATATCGGCGCGAACTGCGGCTACGCCATGATCGCGCATCGCCATATGCATGAGTACGGCACCACCGCGCGGCAGATGGCGAAAGTCGCGGTCGATCAGCGGACCAACGCGCTCAAAAATCCGCTCGCGACCTTCAACGACAAGCCGCTGACGATTGACGACGTGCTCAACTCGCGCATGATCGTCGACCCGCTTCATCTGTATGAAATCGTAAGCCCGGTGAGCGGCGGTGCGGCGATAATCGTCGCGTCGCCCGAGGTCGCGAAGCGCGCGAAGCATCCGCCGATCTGGCTGCTGGGTGCGGGCGAAGCTGCCAATCACTCGAGCATCACGTATGCGCCGTCGATCACCACGTCGCCGATCAAGCCGGCCGCCGAGAACGCGTTCAAGATGGCGGGCCTGCAGCCGAAGGACATGGACCTTGTCTGTCCGTACGACTGCTACACGATCACCGTGATCGTCACGCTCGAAGACGCGGGCTTCTGCAAGAAGGGGCAGGGCGGGCCGTTCGTCGCGGAGCACAACCTGACCTATACGGGCGACTTTCCATGCAACACGCACGGCGGGCAGTTGTCGTTCGGCCAGCCGGGCTTGGCGGGCGGCATGAGTCACGTGACGGAAGCGATTCGACAGTTGATGGGACGCGGCGGCGAGCGGCAGGTCAAGGGCGCCGCGCTCGGCTACGTCAACGGCAACGGCGGAATAATGAGCGAGCAGGCAAGTCTCGTGCTGGAGCGCAGATCATGAGCGAATACTACAAACCGCTTCCAAAGCCATCGACAACGAGCCGTCGGTTCTGGGAAGCGGCGCGGCGCCACGAATTGACGATTCAGCGATGCGGCGCGTGCCGCGAGTACATCTACTATCCGCGTCCGCGATGCCCAAAATGCTTCTCCGACCAGCTTGCGTGGGAGCGCGTGAGCGGGCGCGGCAAGGTGTACAGCTATACCGTCGTGCGGCGAGCGTCGGCCCGCTCGTTTGGCGACGCGCCGTACGTGCTGGCGATAGTCGAGCTGGCCGAAGGACCTCGACTGACGACAAATATCGTCGCGGCGCCGGAGAGCGTGCGGGTCGAGATGCCGGTGCAGGTTTTCTTCGACGACGTGACGCCCGATCACACGCTGGTGAAGTTCAAACCTGCGTAAAAGGAGCAATCGCGCGTCGACTTCTTAGGAGAAAGGCGGAGACACGTTGGAAGACGGAGAAGGGAAGCACTTCCTTGCCGTCGTGCGCAAGTTCTGCACGGGGGCGGCAGATGGTTCCGGCAGATCTGACATTTTTTTTTTGGTTGTGGCTATTCTACGTAATCTATGCGAGCGGGTATGGTGTCGCAGCAGGCGGACTTACATGCTTGATCCTGAGGCAGCGCTGGGGTGTCAAAGCAGCCGCTGCAGATGCTGTAGTCGCTTCCGTGCTTGTGTTTGTTTCCATGTTCGCGTGCACAGTTATAGATAACAGTTTACGCATTTTCCTACCCGGTGATTGGCTGTTCTTTACCATCTCAGCGGCCGGCGTTGTGGTGAGGCATCTCATACCCCGAATCAGTAAGGCCCAAGGAAGCACTACTGGGACAGCCTTTCTTTGACCGGTTGCTGCCCGATAGAGGTAGGCCCACGATTGTCATACGCTTCGCATGAGAAGACTGCCATGAACTGCCTGTTGGCATACGCCAGCGTCTTGAGCTAGCGGCATCGGTCGCTAGATCCGGTACTTCTTGCTCTCGGTCTTGGGATCGTCGCGAACCATTTACGCCATGTTTCCCCGGGTGTCATTCACGCCAGCAGGACGGCGACGATTCCGGTCAGGAAGATGCCGTCGAAGGTGCCTGCGCCGCCAATCGATGCGACCGGCGCGCCCAGGTGGCGCAAGTTGCGCAGATTGAGCAGGTCGGCGCCGATGAGCGTGCCCAACACGCCGCTGATGAATGCCACGGCGTCGCGATGATGCTGCGACGAGCCGAGGAAGTAGCCGCATAGCGCGGCAACGATCGGCGGTATCAGCATCGGCGTCGCAATTCCCATCCCCCGCACCGGCATCGCGAACCGATGCACGATGGCGGTGACGATCGCGACGCCTATCAGCGCGGGCACGATTATCGCCGGCATCTGCGTCAGCAGATAGACCGAGATGGCGACAGGAACGATGGCGCCGCCGACGTTTACCGCGAGGATGGTCGAGTCGGTGGCGTAGCGAGTCGGAACCCGGTAGCGCACGCCGAAGCTGCGGACTATCTCGTCGGGATGGGTATGGCCATTGGCGACGCGCGTGATCGGAATATTGATATAGCTGCCGACCAGGCTCACCAGCAGCGCCGTGAACGCCAGCTCAGGCGGTAGGCCGATGGTCACGAACGCATAGTTGATTACGTGGATTTCGAGCAGGATAAAAAAGAACGCGAGGACGAGAAAGAAGACGATCGCGTAGAACGCGAGAAATGGTGCGAAGAACACGCGGCTATCTTAGCCGTGACGCAGGCCGGGGAAGAAACGGCGGCGCGAGCCGAGTGCGTCGGCATAGCGCCCGCCCATCGCGCGCTCCTCGGCCGGAATTCTCACGGCGAGAATCAGCGCGTTGCCAATCGAGAATGCGATCGCCGTGAAGAGCGCGCCGCCGATCATCGGCACGGCCGCGATTTCGATCACCACCGCCAGGTAGTTGGGATGGCGCATGAAACGATACGGGCCGTCGGTCGCCGGGGTGCGATCGGGGCTCACTATTATTCGCGTGTTCCATCGATCGCCGAGCGTCGCGACCGCCCAGTAGCGCAGCGCCTGCGCGAAAACTTCAGCACCGAGGGCGATCCGCGCGACGATCGGCGCAAATGCGTGCGGGAAAAACGTCGCCTCGACCGCGCATGACACGATGAACAGCGTGTGAAATGCGACCATCACGCGATAGTGCGCCTGTCCGACTTCGACCGCGCCGTGCGCGAACGCGCGGCGGGCGTTGCGGCGCGCACGATCGAGTTCGAAGATCCGCTCGACCACGAGCAGCGCGAGAATGATCAGATACGTGCGGAGCGAGATCACCACTTCGGCGACGTCACCATTTCAGAAGAACGAGCTCGACCGAGAAGCCGGGACCCATCCCGATGATCAGGCCGTAGTCGCCGGGCGCGGCTTCGTTGTCCTCGATCAATTCATCGAGGACGAACATGATGGACGCCGACGAGAGGTTTCCGACCGACTGCAGCGAGCGCCACGAACGCGCCAGCGCACCCTCTGGGAGCGCCAGTGCGCCTTCGAGGGTCTCGAGCACTTTGGGACCGCCGGCGTGCGCGATCCAGTGCCGGATGTCGGAGCGGTCGATCTCTTGCGTCGCCAGGAACGAATCCACTTCGTCAAGGATGTTGGCGCGGACGAGCTCGGTGAGTTTCGACGACAGGACGATCTTGAAACCGCTGTCGACTATTTCCCAACCGAGAATTTCCTCGGTATTCGGGAAAACCAGCGAGCGCGTCGCAAGGACCTGGGGACCGGTACCGGCCGATTGAGCATTGCCGCCTATCAGCATCGCGGCCGCGCCGTCACCAAACAGGCCGGAGGCGATGATATTGGCGATGGAAAGATCTTCGCGCTGGAGAGTGAGCGAGCACAACTCGACCGACAGCAGCATCGCGACTTCCGACGGGTACGCGCGGATGTAGTCGGCGGCACGCGCAGTGCCGGCGGCGCCCGCGACGCAACCGAGTCCA
Organism: Binatus sp. (SeqCode); assembly: GCA_050010075.1. Classification (GTDB taxonomy): domain Bacteria; phylum Desulfobacterota; class Binatia; order Binatales; family Binataceae; genus Binatus. Next base: position 26,765 of record JBEKLS010000041.1, read on the forward strand.
AAGATTGGAGTGCGCTTGATTTCCTTGCGCATCCCGAGCGCGCTGATGACGCGAGTGTCGATGCTCGGAACGGCGATGCCGGTGACGGTTACGAAAAACAGATGGTCGACATCGCGCGGCTTGAGGCCGGCGCGCTCGAGCGCGAGCTCCGCCGCCATGGTGCCGACTTCAGGTGCGACGCGCAGCCACGCGTCGTTGGCTTTTGCGAAGGTGTCGAGCGGGATGTACTGCTCGATCGGCAGAGCGAGATGGCGCCCGGTGATTCCCAGCGCGCCCTGGAGTTTGTCGAAGCGGCGCATATCCGACCAGCGCCGCTCCCAAAGCTCACGCAGGCGCGAGGTCAGCTGTTCCTGATCGACGTAGTTGCCGGGTAACGCTGTTCCGGTTCCGATGACACGGGGTGAATCGTTGCTAGTCACTTATAATCGCGTGGCGTCCGAGCGACGGAACTCGTGCGACATCGCTGCCTCTCCTTCTCCGCGGGCGAACCCTAACATGAACATGGGGTAAGAGCTATGCGGCAGGTCAGGGATCGTTCGGGCATCTTTGATGCTACTCGCATCGGGCCTGCAATTATATATCGCTCTTGTGCCCCGCGCTGCATCCGTTAAGATCACCATTCAATGAAATCTGAAGAACGCCGCGAACTGCTGGCGATGCTCGCCCGGGAGTCGTACTTCGAGCGCGAACTGACGCTCGCTTCGGGGCGGTCATCCAACTACTACGTCGATTGCAAACGCACGCTGTACCTGCCGCGTGGAGCGTACCTGGCGGGAGAGCTGGTGCTCGAACTCGCGACGGCCGCGGGCGTTGAGCAGATCGGCGGCATGGCTGCGGGCGCGTTGCCGGTGACCGACGCGGTGATGGCTGCGGCGCATCGGCACGGCGTTGATATTCGCGGTTTCTTCGTGCGCAAGGAAACCAAGCAGCACGGTCTACAGCAAATCGTCGAAGGGGCATTCAAGCCGGGGCTGAAGACCGCCGTGATCGACGATACGATCACCACCGGCGGCTCAAGCCTGCAGGCGGTGGCCGCGATGCGCGAGGCGGGCGGCAACGTGATCGCAGCAATCACGCTGGTCGAGCGCGGCGAGGGCGCGGTCGAAGCGTTCGCGCGCGCTGGCTTGAAATATAGCTGGGTGTTTACGGCCGAAGAGGTGCGCGGCGAGCGTGCCGCACATCCCGTCGCCGGCTGATTGCGCTTGGCTGCCAATCCCGACACCGCAGTGGCGGCGATCTTTGGCGATCCGGTAGCACATTCCAAATCGCCCGCGATGCACAACGCGGCGTACGCGGCGCTCGGCATGAGCCGGACATACACGGCGTTTCGCGTCACTTCGGGAAATCTCGCGCAGGCGCTGCGCGCGATTCATCCGCTCGGAATAATCGGCGTAAATCTTACTGTTCCGCACAAGGAAGCTGCGGCCCGGCTCATCAAGGATCTCAGCGGCGAGGCGCGCGTGCTCGGCGCGGTCAATTGCGTCGTGAATCGGCGCGGCGGGCTGCGCGGCGACAACACCGACGCGCGCGGCCTCGAGCGCGACCTGCGCGATCTCGGATGCGAGCTGCGCGGGCGGCTCGCGATCGTGATCGGCGCGGGCGGCGGCGCGGCGTCCGCGGTTCTCACGTGCGCCCGGCTGGGTGCGAATCGGGTGGTAATCGTGAATCGCACGCCTGCTCGCGCGGCGGCGCTGGCGCGGCGATTCTCAGCCAAGGGAGCGCACGCCGCCGGCGAGCCTCGAGGGCTGGACGCGTTGATGGACTCCGAGTTGTTGGCTGGGGCGCGATTGATCGTCAACGCGACCTCGATGGGTCTGACGACGGATAGATTCGCGCGCCTCGATTACGGCTCAACCGCGTCCGATTGTCTGTTCTACGATCTGATCTATGCGCGGGAGCCGACTGCATTCCTGAAGCCGGCAATCGCGGCCGGCCGGCATGCGACCGACGGCGCCGGGATGCTGATAAACCAGGGCGAACTTGCATTCAAGCTGTTCAATCGCATCGCGGCGCCGGCGGGCGTGATGCGCGCGGCCTTGTTCAACGCGCTGGGAAGAGAGCTCAGCGCGAATTGACTTCGATTCGACGAGGCCGAGCGCGCTCGCTCTTCGGCAGCGTCAGTTCGAGGACGCCGTCGCGCATCGTGGCGTTGATCCGCTGAGCGTCGATATCCTCGTTGAGTTCGAACTGCCTGAAGAAGTTTCCGACATTGTACTCGGTATAGAGCGGCGCGAGTTTCTGATACGCGTCGGTCGAGACGGTGCCAACTATAGTGAGCGTGCCGCCGTTGAGCGTCACCTCGACATCACTCTGCTTGACGCCCGGCATGTCGGCATACAGTTTCAGCGAATCGTTGAATTCCTGGATATCAACCACGGGCAGAAAGAAACGGCCGGCGCGAGTTTTCTCCTGACCTTGGACGGCCCGTTTCTCCTGGGCGGCAATTTCCTGCTGAGTCATTTTTGGTATTCCTCCTTTGACAGGGTTGCGACGAGATGGATTTTCTACGCCGGTTTCACCGCGATCTGACGCGGTTTTGCAGCTTCCGCCTTGGGCACCTTTACGGTCAGCATTCCAGCGTCGTAGCTGGCGACCGCCTTGTCGAGATCGAGTTGCTCCGGCAGTTGGACCGAGCGCGAAAATTCGCCGAACGCCCGCTCGCGGCGGTGATAGCCGGTCGCCTCGGTCGAGATTTCGCGCCTGCGCTCGCCCTTGATCGTCAGCGTATGACCCTGGCCGGAGACGCTGATCGCTTTGGGATCGATTCCCGGTATCTCGGCTATCACGGCTACTCCATCACCGGTGTCGAAAATGTTCACCGGTGGAAAGCCGCCGGAGCCGGACACGCCGAGCGCGTACCCGGGATTGCGCAGGAAGCGCTCCAAATCGCTTTGGAGCGCAATCAGGTTGGTAACAGGGTCCATTTCGGGGGAATATCTTAGCAGTG